>CAIYPH010000503.1 GCA_903928045.1 uncultured Rhodospirillales bacterium | reverse complement strand
GCGGCCACGGCAAGCGCAGCTCCTTCTATTCGGATTTCACTTTCGGCGTATGGCGGGCAGATGGCGCGCTGGTGCCGATCGGCAAGGCCTATTTCGGCTTCACTGACGCGGAGCTCGCCTTCCTCGACAAGTATGTGCGCGACAACACGGTGCAGCGCTTCGGGCCGGTGCGCGAGGTGGCGCCGGGGCTGGTGCTGGAAATTGCCTTCGATGCGGCGCAGGCCTCACCGCGGCATAAATCCGGCGTCGCCTTGCGCTTCCCGCGCATCGCGCGCATCCGCACCGACAAGCCGGCCGAGGAGGCGGACCGGCTGGAGAGCTTGGTCCGGCTTACTTCCGCCTGATCGCCACCACCCCGGCTGCACCGATGCAGAAGATGAGGTTCATCGCCGCCATCGAGACCGGCAGGAAGGGGATGAGGTAGGTCGGCTCGTCGCAGGGCTTGCTCGGGCGTTCCGGCATGGCGGCGAGGCGTTGGGCGATGGAGAGGCCGCGCAGATCCGGCCCCACGCATTCCGGCAGCGGGCTCTTCCACCAGCCCTGCTCGACGCCGACATGCACGAAGCCGGCGGCGGCGCCGGCGAGCATGGCGAGGACGAACAGCCAGGCGGCGATGCGCGCCTGGAGCGGCGGCAGGATCAGGCCGAGAATGCCGAATGCGATGGCAACGCGGTAGGGCCAGCGCTCCACCAGGCAGAGCGCACAGGGCACCAGCCCGCCCCAGATTTCCGAGGCATGGGCGGCGAACAGCGTGGCGGCGGTCAGTACCGTCGCGGCCGCGAGCACATAGCGGGGGGCGAGGTTCAACATGCGTGATCTATGGCCCCGCCTCCCGCGCCGCGCAAGTTGCCCACCGCACCCGCCCGGCATAGATTTGTCGCTGTAAAGGGGAGCAACGCCATGATCCATCTGCTGGGCCGCAAGACTTCGAGCAACGTGATGAAAGCCCTGTGGCTGCTGGAGGAGCTCGGCCTCGCCTATGACCGCGCCGATTATGGCGGCGCGTTCGGCGGCACCAACACGCCGGAATACCGCGCCAAGCAGCCGGTCGGGCTGGTGCCGGTGGTGGAGGAGGATGGGTTCTCGATCTTCGAGAGCAACGCCATTCTGCGCTACCTCTGCAACGCCCATGGCGGCCAGCATTTCTATCCCGCCGAGCCGCGCGCACGGGGCACCATCGATGCCTGGCTCGATTTCCAGCAAACCGTGCTGAGCGGGCCGACCAGCACCTATTTCATTGGCCTCGTGCGCACGCCCCCCGAGAAGCGCGACATGGCCGCCATCACCGCGGCGATCGCCCAGGCCGGGGACATCTGGGCCATCATCGATAGCCGCATCGCCCGCCACGGATGGGTGGCAGCCGACCATTTTTCCATCGCCGACATCGCGTTTGGCGTGCACGTGCATCGCTGGTTCTCGCTGGACATGCCCGGCAAGCGCGACCTGCCGAACCTGCGGGCCTGGTACGACCGGCTGCTCGCCCGCCCCCCCTACGCCGCGCATTGCGCCGGCCCGCTGGCCTAAGGATCTAAGATGCTCAAGATCATCCCCAACGACGCCATCCTCGGTGCGACCATCGAGGGGTTCGACGCCAACGTGCCGATGGATGAGGCCAGTTTCGGCACCATCCTGGCCGCGCTGGGCCGCTACGGCGTGCTGCGCTTCCCCAATCAGGACCTCGCGCCAGCCGCGCTGAAGGCGTTCTCCGAGCGCTTCGGCGAAATCCAGGGCGGCATTGGGGAGAAGCGGAAGTCAGACGTGCCGGAAGTCGGCGTGCTCTCCAATGTGCGGGAAAATGGCGAGCTGATCGGCCTGCCGGATGCCGGGCAGGACTGGCACACCGATATGTCCTACCGCGACGTGATGGGCTTCGTGAACGTGCTCTACGGGGTGAAGGTGCCCCGCCGCGACGGCCGCGTGCTCGGCGGCACCGAATTCGCCGACATGCACGCCGCCTATGACGGCCTGCCCGCCGAGATCAAAACCAAGCTCGCCACCGCCACTGTGACTCACGATTTCGACAAGTTCTGGACCATGATGGTCAACCGCCCCGGCAGCGTGCGCAAACCGATGACGCCGGAGCAGCGCGCCAAGCGGCCGCCCGCGGTGCATCCGGTGTTCCTCACCCACCCCATCACCGGCCGCAAGGTGCTCTACTGCAACCCCGGCTACGCGATGCGCATCAACGAGCTGCCCGAAGACGAGAGCGCGGCCATGCTCGACACCCTCTTCGCCCACCAGCTCCGCCCCGAATTCCGCTACATGCACACCTGGACCGAGCGCGACCTGCTGGTGTGGGACCATATCGGCACCATCCACCAGGCCATCGCCGACTACCTCCCCCACGAAGAGCGCCTCATGCTCCGCTGCCAGGTG
>CAIYPH010000502.1 GCA_903928045.1 uncultured Rhodospirillales bacterium | reverse complement strand
GAGGTGGTGGAGGAGAACGAGTTCGGCCTCGCGCCGCATACCGACACTTCGTTCATGACCCTGCTGGCGCAGAATAAGGTGCCCGGCCTCTCCATCCGCTTGCCGAACGGCAAATGGGTGGATGCACCGGCGCTGGAGGGCTCCTTCCTGGTCAATGGCGGGGACATGCTGCGGCGCTGGACCAATGAGCGCTTCCTCGCCACCCCCCACCGGGTGATCAACCGCTCCGGGCAGGAGCGCTACGCCATCCCGTTTTTTTTCGACTGCAACTACCGCGCGGTGATGGAGTGCCTGCCGACCTGCACCGGGCCGGGAAATCCGCCGAAATACGAACCGATGGCCTATCCAGAATACATGGTGTGGTACCGCAACCTCAACTACGGCGCCCAGAACGATGGCGGCGCCAAGGGCAGCGACGGGGTGAAGCTTTCGGCGGGGTGAACCACGCGCGGCGTCTGCTATAAGCCGCCGCCATGAGCGATACCCCTGACGAGTCCGCCCCGCCGGTGATGCGGGGCGTCGGCGTGATCGAGACAGCATTGGAGACGATGCCGCTCTCGCCTGGCGTGTATCGCATGCTCGATGCCAAGGGCGAGGCGCTCTACGTCGGCAAGGCGCGCGCGCTGAAAAGGCGCGTGGTCTCCTACACGCAGATCGCCCGGCTGCCGGAGCGGCTGCGGCGGATGGTGTCGGAAACGGTGTCGATGGAGATCGTCACCACCCATACCGAGGCTGAGGCGCTGCTGCTCGAGGCCAATCTCATCAAGCGGCTGAAGCCGCGCTACAACATCGTGCTCAGGGACGACAAATCCTACCCCTGGCTGATGCTGACCGAGGACCACGACTACCCGCAGATTGCCAAGCATCGCGGCGCGCGGGTGCGCAAGGGCAGCTATTACGGGCCTTTCGCCTCGGCCTGGGCGGTTAACCAGACGGTGACGGCGATGCAGCGGGTGTTCCTGCTGCGCTCCTGCACCGACACGGTGTTCAGCACGCGCAACCGCCCCTGCCTGCTGCACCAAATCCGCCGCTGCTCCGCCCCCTGCGTGGAGCGGATTTCGCGGGAGGACTACGCTGGGCTGGTGGACCAGGCCAAGACCTTCCTCTCCGGCAAGGGCGGCGCGGTGCAGGCGGCACTGGCCACCGAGATGGAGGCGGCGGCCGAGACGCTGGAATTTGAGCGGGCGGCGGCGATCCGCGACCGTATCCGCGCGCTCACCACTGTCCAGGGCACCGATATCATCAACCCTGCCAGCCTGACGGACGCCGATGTGATCGCCGTCTGGCAGATCGCCGGGCAAAGCTGCGTGCAGGTGTTCTTCTTCCGCGGCGGGCGCAACAACGGCAACCGCTCCTTCTTCCCGGCCCATGCCAAGGGGGAAGAGGCGCCGGAGGTCTTGGCCGCCTTCGTTGGTCAGTTCTACGACGACAAGCCGCCGCCGCCTTTGGTGCTGCTCAACCATCCCCTGCCAGAGCAGGACCTCATCACCGAGGCGCTCACCATCAAGGCCAACAGCTTCGGTGGCGGCAAGCGGGTGGAAATCGCCATCCCCCAGCGTGGCGAGAAACACGCGGTGGTGGCGCATGCCGAGCTCAACGCGCGCGAGGCGCTGGAGCGCAAGCTCGCGGAGAGCGCCGGGCAGGCCAAGCTGCTGGGCGGAGTGTCGGAGTTGTTCGGTCTCGCTGCACCCCCCGCACGCATCGAGGTCTACGACAACAGCCACATCATGGGCACCAACGCCTATGGCGTGATGATCGTCGCCGGTGCCGAGGGGTTCATCAAAACCGCCTACCGCAAGTTCTCCATCCGCGGCGCCATCACCCCCGGCGACGATTTCGCGATGATGCGCGAGGTGCTCGAACGCCGCTTCGGCCGAGCGCTGAAGGAGGAGAAAGAGGGCCCGGGCACGCCGTCATGGCCAGACCTGGTGCTGATCGACGG
>CAIYPH010000501.1 GCA_903928045.1 uncultured Rhodospirillales bacterium | reverse complement strand
GCCCCGGTGCCCTTCACCTCCTCCATCTGCCTCGCCGCCGAGGCGGTGATGCTGGCGGGCAGCAGTGAACAGAAGCGCCGTCTGCTGACCGGCTTCGCCGCCGGCATGCATATCGGCACGCTCGCCTGGGCCGAGGGCAACGGCAACCCGCGCGAAGGCTCCTTCACGCCCCGTCTGGTCGGCGGCAAGCTGACGGGCACCAAATGGCCGGTGCCGGATGGCGGCAGCGCCGATCTCTGCGTGGTGGCCGCGCAGGACGAGGCCGGCCGGCCTATCCTCGCACTCGCCGATCTGCGCGCCGGCGGCGTGACGCGCACCGCGCTTGAGACGATCGACCCGGCCCGCCCGCAGGCGCGCATCGATTTCGGCGGTACGCCGGCCGAGCAGCTTGGCGGCGCCGGCGAGGGGTGGGCGCTGCTGCAATCCGTGCTCGATCGCGCGGCGGTGCTGATCGCCTTCGAGCAACTCGGCGGGGCCACCACCTGCCTGGAAATGGCGACCGCCTATGCCCAGGAGCGCTACGCCTTTGGCCGCCCGATCGGCGGCTACCAGGCGATCAAGCACAAGCTCGCCGACGTCTACATCGCCAATGAACTCGCGCGCTCCAACGCCTATTACGGCGCCTGGGCGCTGCAAACCGGCGCCGCGGAGTTGACCCTGGCCGCGGCATCCGCTCGCGTTTCAGCGACCGAGGCCTTACACCTCGCGTCCAAGGAGAACATCCAGACGCATGGCGGCATGGGGTTCACCTGGGCGGCGGACTGCCATCTTTATTACCGGCGTTCCAAGCTCCTGGGGCTGACCATCGGCAGCGCGGGCTACTGGAAGAACCGCCTGGTCACCGAACTCGAAACCCGCAACGCGGCCTAACGGCTTCACGACAGGGATCACCACCATGGATTTCGACGATACCAAGGAAGAAGCCGCGTTCCGCGCCGAGGCGCGGGCGTTCCTGGCCGCCAATGCCACCCTGAAATCGGTCGCCAAGCCCGTCTCCCGCGGGCGGCATATCCGCGCCGAGGAAATCACCCGGGCCAAGGAATGGCAGGCCAAGAAATACGCCGCCGGGTTCGCCGGCATCACCTGGCCGAAGCGCTGGGGCGGCCGTGAGCTGGCGCCGATCTACAACGTGATCTACGCGCAGGAGGAAGAACTCTACGCCGTTCCGCGCGGGGTGTTCGAAATCGGGCTGGGCATGTGCATCCCCACCATGATGGCCTACGCCACGCCGGAGCAGCTCGAACGCTTCGTCGGCCCCGCGCTGCGCGGCGAGGAAATCTGGTGCCAGCTGTTCTCCGAACCCGCAGGGGGGTCGGACGTCGCGGCGCTGCGGACCCGCGCCGAACGCGACGGGGATGACTGGATCATCAACGGGCAGAAAATCTGGACCTCCGGCGCGCATTACTGCGACTACGGCATCATCGTCACCCGCTCCGACCCTAATGTGCCCAAGCACGCCGGGCTCACCTTCTTCTTCCTCGATATGAAATCGCCCGGCGTGGAATGCCGGCCGATCAAGCAGATCAGCGGCACCTCGCAGTTCAACGTGGTGTTCTTCACCGACGTGCGCGTGCCCGATGCCCAGCGCCTCGGTGCCGTCGGCGCGGGCTGGAAGGTCTCCATCACCACGCTGATGAACGAGCGCCTCGCGGTGGGCGAAGTGCCGCGGCCGGACGTGGAGGACCTGCTGACCCTCACCCGCATGATCGACGTCGATGGCGAGCCCGCCATCCGCAACGTCGCCGTGCGGGAGAAAATCGCGGACTGGCACTGCCGCACCCAGGGCCTCAAATTCACCCGCTTCCGCACCATGACCGCCCTCAGCCGCGGGCAGACACCGGGGCCGGAAAACTCCATCGCCAAAGTGGTGAACGCCAGCAAACTCCAGGATATCGCCTCCTACGGGCTCGACCTCATGGGCGCCGCAGGAATGGTGATGGACCCGGAACTCGCGCCCCTGCACGCCCTCTTCCAGGAGGGGCTATTGTTCTCCCCCGGCCTCAGGATCGCCGGCGGCACCGACGAAATCCTGCGCAACATCATCGCCGAACGCGTCCTCAACCTCCCCGCCGACATCCGCGTCGACAAGGACAAAGCCTTCAACCAAGTGGCCCACGGCAAGCGCTAGAGCAACAGCCGATCAGACGGCAACGCCGTCCGGCTAAAGTTGCTCGCTAAAACAAAGATCTGGGGCGGTATCCGTGCTTTTATCAGCATGGATACCGCCCTATCAACAATCCCCCTGCTCCAGACCAGGGCACGGGGCGCGGAAGGCGGCGGCCTTGTCGAAGGCGGCGCCGAGGCGGGCATATCGATCATCCACCATGGAGCGCATCTCTGGGTGGGTGAAGATATAAAGGTCACCATCCCGAATCCCCGCCAGCACTCGCGCGGCCGCCTCGGTGGGCGGAATGCCGTGCTCCATCGTCAACTTCACCCCCGCCGCCGCGGCGCGCCCCTCGCGGCTATTGGCCGGCGGCGGCGGCACCGCATCCGGCGCATTGCGGCGGCTCTCGTAGAATTCGGTATTCACCGCCCCCGGACACAGCACGCTGGCCCCGAGCGCCGTCCCGGCCAACTCGGCCGCCAGCGACTCCGTGAGGCTCACCACCGCCGCCTTACTGGCGCAGTAGGGCCCCATGCCGCGAAACCCGTTCATCCCCGCCATGCTGCCGGTATTCACGATATGGCCGGCCTCGCCATGCCCCTTCATATGCGGCACGAACTCCCCGAGCCCATGGATCACCCCCATCAGGTTGACCCCCATCAACCACGACCACGCCGCCGGCGGCACCGTGTCGATCCGCCCGCCAGTGCCCACCCCGGCGTTGTTGCACAGCACATGAATATTCCCGAACGCCGCGATCGCCGCATCCCGCGCCGCCGCGACCGAGGCCCGGTCCGTCACGTCACACCGTACCGTCATCACCCGCCCGCCGAACCCGCCGAGGCGCTCCTTCGCCCGCTCCAGCGCCGGCGCCTCCACATCCGCCAGCACCACCCGCATCCCCGCCTCGAGAAAGGCGCGGCCGAGCGCGAAACCGATGCCGCTGGCACCTCCGGTGATGAAGCCCGTCTTGTCCGCGAGTTCCTGCATGGCCGCCCCTTTTGCACAGGCAACGCGGTTCCGCCGCTGCCTTTGGTGCTGACGGACGCGGGCATTTATCACAGCGCCAAGCGGGTGGGCGTCGATTTTCAGGTCGGCGCCGAAGACGAACCACCACGCTGGCAGGCCCTGTTCGGCACCAATCCGGTGCTGCACATCCAGCCTGGCGCCAAGCTGTATCTGTACAACGCCATCTTCGCGCCGCGCGGGCTGCATGCCACGATCCTGCATCTGTGGCAGTGGCAGGATGAAAAGGGCAACTGGACGACCCAGCAGCGGGTGCCGGTGACGATCAATGGCGGCCGTGAGGACGGGTATCGCTTCTACAGCTTCAAATCGGCGCCCCGGCCCGGCCAGTGGCGGGTGAATATCGATGCGTTTGACGGCCGGGCCATCGGCCGGGTGCGCTTTTCCGTGGAAGAGCAGGCTGTGCCGCCCGCCATTACCCTGAAAACCCTCAAAGCCGGCCCATAGAGCTGCTTGC
>CAIYPH010000500.1 GCA_903928045.1 uncultured Rhodospirillales bacterium | reverse complement strand
GGGCGCAAGGTTGCTGCCAACGAAAATACCGTCGCGGTCGACCACCGACACCTGCAATGTCAGGCCATTTACCGTGTCCGTGCCCGGCACCAGCCTCGGCAGGTCGAATGTATCGGGGAATTGCGCATAGGCGTTGCGCAGCACCTTGATGACCTGCTCGACGCCGTCGATCGTGCGGTTGACATTCTCGCCGAAGCCACGCGCGAGATTGCCGGTGTCATCGATGGCCGCGCGCTCGTTTTGTCGGCGCTCCTCGATCAGATGCAGTCCGGTCCCCAGCCAGAGCAGGCCGATCGCCAGCACGACGAAGGACACCGGCAACGTGCTGACCGGCAGCCTGCCGTGAATGATCTCTGCGAACTTTGCTCTGATGGTCGACACGATATGGGAAGCACCTTTCAGTCCCACTGTACCATCGCTACCCCGTGATCAAGAAGCGCCGGCCGGCCGGCATGGGCATGCCGATTTGGCGCACCGGCCGGAACCGGCTAGCGTGGCTCAAATCACAACGACCAAGGACCTCCGATGACCCCTCCCGATCGCCTGCGCGCCCTCATGGCTGAACCCGGCATGATCCAGATGCCCGCCGTGTGGGATGGGCTGAGCGCCAAGCTCGCCGCCGCTGCCGGCTTCAAGACCGCCTTCCTCTCCGGCTCCTGCGTCGCGGCCGGCCGGCTCGGAGGCCCGGATCTCGACCTCGTCTCCTTCGCCGAGATGTTCGACAGCTTCAACATGGTCCGCGGCGCGGCACCCGACACGCTGGTGCTGGCGGATGCCGATCACGGCTACGGCAACCCGATGAACGTGCAACGCACGGTCCGCGCCTACGGCCGCGCCGGCGCCGCCGCTATTCTGATCGAGGACAAGATCACACCGCGCGCGCTGACATCGGCCGGCAAGCCCTGCATTCCCCGTGAGGAGGCGCGCATGAAGATCCGTGCCGCCGTGCAGGCCGCCAAGGAATCGGGCATCTGCGTGCTCGCCCGCACGGACTGCCGCCCGACCGCCGGTATCGATGAAGCCGTGGCGCGGATCGAGATGTACGTCGAGGAAGGTGCCGACATTCTCTTCCTCGACTCGCCGGCCAATCCCGAGGAGATCGCCCGCGCGATCACTGCCGCGAAGGGGCGGCCATCCTTCAACGTCGTGCAGTCGCTCGGCTCGCCGATCCCGACCGCGTCCCAGGCGGCCGCCATGGGCTTCAAAATCGGCACCTATCCGCCGACCATGCTCTCGCCCGCCATCGCCGGCATGAAAGCCGGCCTGGCCGCCATGCTGGCCGGCGAAGCTACCGCCGCCCTGGCCCTGCCCACCGCGGAGCACCGCGCAACGCTCGGCTATGGTGACTACGACGTCGCCGCCAAGCCGTTCATCGTCGGCGGCTGAGCGCGCAGGCGCGGCACCGCATCGGCGGCGCCGCGCCCCCTTGCCGGAGGAGGCGGTCATGAAAATCACCCACGTCACACCGCTGCTGGTTGACCGCTTCCTGTTCGTCCGCATCGAGACCGACGCCGGGATCACCGGTATCGGCGAATCCGGCACCTGGGGCCATCTCGAGGCCTCCGCCGCGGCCATCCGCAAATTCGGCGACTACCTCATCGGGCGTGACCCGCGGCCGATCGAGCACCATTGGAACGTGATGCACCGCGCCAACCACTTCACGGGCGGCGCCATCAATGGCGCCATCTCGGCGATCGACATCGCGCTGTGGGATATCAAGGGAAAGCTCTACGGCGTTCCCGTCTACGAACTTCTCGGCGGGCGGATGCGCGACAAGGCCCGCGTCTATGGCCATGTGAAGGGCCGCACCCGGGACAGCCTGATCGCCGAGGCGGTCAGGTTGAAGGGCCTCGGGTTCAACGCGCTCGGTCACCTCAACCCGCTACTCGACGAGGACGAGACCACGCCGTATTTCAAGACCCACGCCCAGAAGATCGAGGATGCCGCCGAGACCGTCCGGCTGCTGCGCGAGGCGGTCGGCCCCACCGTCGATCTCTGCATCGAGATCCATCGGCGCATGACCCCGCCCGAGGCGATCGCGCTCGCCCGCGCCATCGAGCCATACAAGCCGATGTTCTACGAGGACCCGCTGCGCCCCAACGATCCCGATGCGATGGCCTATGTGGCCAACCAGATCCACATCCCGGTTGCCACCGGCGAGCGGTTCTTCAGCCTGTTCCAATTCCAAACCCTGCTGAACCGCCGCGCCGTCACCTATCTGCGCCCGGATGTATGCCTCTGCGGCGGTATCACCGGCACCAAGAAGGTGGCCGCAATGGCCGAGGCGAATGACTGCATGATCGTGCCGCACAATCCGCTGTCGATCATCTCAACCGCCGCCTGCCTGCAAATCGCCGCCTGCATCCCCAACTTCGCGATCCAGGAATACCCGACCCAAACCCCTGAGATCGACGGCGCGTCCGCGGTATTGGGCGAAGGCATGGCGTTTGGGCTGCAGGAACAGATCGGCGGCTTCATCACCATCCCCGATGGCCCCGGCATTGGCCTGGCACTGGTGGACGACATCGAAGCGAAATTTCCCCCGCGCCCGCGCCCCGTCGCCATGCGTCCGCACCTCGATGGTGCGGTGGTCGATATGTAACCACAGATCGGGGGAAGAGGGCGCCGATGTCACCTGTCGAGATCCGCCCCGCCCGGGCCGAAGAAATGGCGGAATTCACGCGCCAGGCCGCGCGGCAACTGGCGCTGCCCGAGACCATGCTGGCCGGAATGCCGCCGGAGTGGACACTGGCGGCCTTTGTCGATGGAACGATCGCGACGACCTATGCATGGTGGCCGCTCCAGCTCCGCCTGGCCGGGCGGGCCGTGCGGGTTGCGGGCGTGACGCAGATCTCCACCCACCCGGCGCATCGCCGGCGAGGCTTCCTCCGCGCCGTGACCCGCGCGCATTTCGAGAAGATGCATGCGCTCGGCGAGGAGGCCTTCGCCGGCCTCCATCCCGCTTGGGTGGAGATCTACCAGCGCTACGGCTATGGCTCGGTGACGGTCCGCCACACCTACCGGGTTGCACCGCGCGACATCCGCTTCCATCATCCAATCTCCCTGGCGGGTCGGATCCGCGAGATCGATCCCGCGGCCGAGTTCTCCGTCCTGGTCGACATTTATCGCCGCTACCGGGAGGATCGCACCGGCCTTGTTCACCGCGGCCGCGCCATGTGGGGAGCCGGCGCCCTGCAATCGCCACCGGCCGGCCACCAAGGTGTCGTGCTGATCTACGAGGAGGCCGGTGAGGCCCTCGGCCATATCGCATACAGCCATGGCCGGACAGCATCGGGTATAAAGCGGCTGAACATCACGGATCTCTTTGCGCTCACGCCTGCCGCCCATCAGGCCCTGTGGTCCTGCGTGGGCGGCTATGACAATGTCGATGAAATCGTCTGGGACAACGCGCCAGCAGACGATCCTCTGCCACTCATGCTGGTCGAGCCACGCCGCCTCAATCAGTCCGTACGCGACGGAATCATGATCCGGTTGGTCTCGGTCGGAGATGCCATGGCGCAGCGGCCATACGCAACGATCACCGAGTTGCGCTTCCGCCTGATCGACCGCTTTTGTGAGTGGAACGATGGCAGTTGGTGCGTAGCGACCTCGCCGGTGGGCGGCACCGCTGCACGG
>CAIYPH010000499.1 GCA_903928045.1 uncultured Rhodospirillales bacterium | reverse complement strand
GCTGTTCAAGAGCGTGCTGTTCTTCGGCGCCGGCGCCGTGCTGGGCGCCACCGGGGAGCGCGATATCGAGCGTCTCGGCGGGCTGATCCATCGCATGCCGGTCTCCTCCGCCTGTTTTCTGCTGGCGAGCGTGGCGATCGCCGCGCTGCCGCCGCTGAACGGCTTCGCCTCGGAATGGCTGGCGTTTCAGGCGATTTTCGTGAGCCCGGCCTTGCCGCAATGGGGGCTGAAGCTGCTGGTGCCGGCCGCCGGCACGCTGCTGGCGCTGGCCGCGGCTTTGGTGGCGGCCTGCTTCGTGCGCGCCTTTGGCATCCTCTATCTCGGCCGCCCGCGCACCGCGGCGGCGGAGGGGGCGCATGAGACCGACCGGTTCTCGCTCGCCGCCATGATCGGCCTGTCAGCGCTGTGCGTGGCGGGCGGCCTGTTTCCGGGGGTGGTGATCGACGCGCTGTCCCCCGCCGTGCGCCTTCTGACGGGCGGCGCGATGCCGGTGCAGGGGCGCTCGGCCTGGCACACCATCACGCCCATGGAGGGCGCGAGCGGCTCCTATAACGGGTTGATGATCGGGCTGTTCGTCGCGCTGGTGACATTCGGCAGCGCCGCGCTGATCCATGCCCTGGCCGGGCGGCGCACCAGGCGCTCCCGCCCCTGGGATTGCGGCTACCCCAATCCCGCCGCCACTGCCCAATACACCGCCGCCAGCCTGTCCCAACCGATCCGCCGGGTGTTCGCCGCCATCGTGCTGCGCTCGCGCGAGGTGGTGGACATGCCCGCCCCCGGCACGCTGCGCGCCGCCAGCGTGCACAAAACCATCCATGACCCCGCGTGGGACGCGATTTTCGCCCCGCTCAGCGCCGCCGTCGGGCGCGTCGCGGGGCGGCTCAACCAGTTCCAGTTCCTCACCATCGGCCAGTATCTCGGCCTGATCTTCGCGCTGCTGGTGATCCTGCTGATCGTGGTGGGGGTGATGCCGTGATCGCCGGCTTCCTCCTGCAGGGCGTGCAGATGGCCCTCGTGCTGCTGCTGGCGCCGCTGCTGACCGGCTTCGTGCGCAAGGTGAAGGCGCATATGCTGCGCCGCCGCGGCCCGCCGCTGTTGCAGCCCTATCGCGACATCCGCCGCCTGCTGGCCAAGGAGGCGATCGTCGCCGACAGCGCGTCCTGGGTGTTTCGCGCCGCGCCCTATGTGGTGTTCGCCGCCACCTGGGTCGCTGCCTCCCTGGTGCCGACCTACGCCACCGGGCTGGTGTTCTCCTGGTCCGGCGATCTGATCGCCATCACCGCGCTGCTCGGCCTCGCCCGCTTCGCCCAGACGCTGGCGGGCCTCGATGTCGGCACCAGCTTCGGCGGCATCGGCACCTCGCGCGAGCTGCTGTTCGCCGCACTCGCCGAGCCCGCGATGATCATGATCACCTTCACCGTGGCGCTGGTGGCCGGCTCCACCCAGCTCTCGGCGATCGCGGCGACGATGCTCACCTACACGGTCGGCCTGCGCGTTTCGCTCGCATTGGCCCTGATCGCGCTGATCATCGTGGCGCTGGCCGAGAACGCCCGCATCCCCGTCGACAACCCCGCCACCCACCTCGAACTCACCATGGTGCATGAGGCGATGGTGCTCGAATACTCCGGCCGCCACCTCGCCATGGTGGACCTCGCGGCCAGCGTGAAGCTGCTACTCTACGCCTCGCTGCTGGCCTGCCTGTTCACCCCGCTCGGCCTCGCGCCGGCGGATTCGGGCATCGCCGCCTATGGGCTGGGCATCGGCACCTATGTGGTGAAACTGGCGGGGGCCGGGGCGATGCTCGGGGTGTTCGAAATCTCGATCGCCAAGATGCGGGTTTTCCGGGTACCCAATTTCCTCGGCATCGCGCTGATGCTCGGCTTCCTCGGCACGCTGCTGTTGTTCGTCTCGCGGAGCCTCTGATGCACAGTCTGACGTTCGACATCGCGCACATGCTCTCCGGCGGCCTGGTGCTGGCGAGTTTCCTGATGCTCTATCAGGACCGGCTGCCCTCGCTGATCAACATGCTGGCGCTGCAAGCCATGGTGCTCGGGCTTTCCGTGGGCTGGCAGGCGATCGCGCAGGATGCGCCGCATCTCTGGATCACCGCGGCGCTCGCCATCGGCTTCAAGGCGATCGCCATCCCGATGGCGCTGCGGCGGATCATCGTGAAGCTCGACATCCACCGCGAGATCGAGACCGTCGGCGGCATCGGGCGCACCATGCTGGCCGGCATCGCGCTGGTGGCGCTCGCGCTGCAGGTGGTGCTGCCGGTCACCTCGGCGTCGGACGCGCTGGCGCGGGAGGATATCGCGCTCGCCCTCTCGGTGGTGCTGCTGGGCATGCTGATGATGGTGACCAGGCGCAACGCGGTCAGCCAGATCATCGGCTTCATGTCGCTCGAAAACGGCATCATCCTCGCCGCCACCGGAGCGCGCGGCATGCCGCTGGTGGTGGAAATCTCCGTCGCCTTCTCGGTGCTGATCGCCTTCATCGTGGTCGGCATCTTCCTCTTCCGCATCCGCGAGCGGTTCGACACGGTGGACGTCACCGCGCTCGACCGGTTGCGCGGGGACGGCACCTGATGCTGGCAGTGCTGCTGATCCCGTTGATCGCGGCGGCGATCTTCGCGCTGCCGTTGCCGCGCCCGCTCGCTTGCGGGCTGAATGTGGCGGCGAGCCTCGCCACCTTCGTGGCCACGCTGCTGCTGGTGGCGGCCCCGCCGCCACCCGGGGCGTTGCTGTTCGTCGATGGGTTGAACGGGTTCTTCCTCGTGCTCTCCAGCTTCGTCGGCTTCACCACCAGCCTGTTCTCCGCCCGCTACATCGCCCATGAGCACGCCATCGGCCGCATCGGCGATGGGGCGCTGCGGCTCTACCACGCGATGTTCCAGCTCATGCTGTTCGGCATGAACCTCTCGCTGCTGGCCAACAACATCGGCCTGATGTGGGTGGCGCTCGAACTCGCGACCCTTATCGCCGTGGTGATGGTCGGGCTCTACCGCGCGCCGGCGGCGATCGAGGCGGCGTGGAAGTATTTCATCCTCGGCAGCGTCGGCATCGCGCTCGCCCTGTTCGGCACCATCCTGATCTACATGGCCGCGCGCGGGGTGATGGGCGAGGACGGCGACGCCATGCTGTGGACGTCGCTGATCACCGCCGCGCCGAAATTCGATGGCGCGATGCTGAACCTCGCCTTCGTCTTCCTGCTGCTGGGCTATGGCACCAAGATCGGCCTCGTGCCGCTGCACGCCTGGCTGCCGGACGCGCATGGCGAGGGGCCGACGCCGATCACCGCCGTGCTCTCCGGCCTGCTGCTCAACGTCGCGCTGCACGCGCTGCTGCGCTTCAAGATGATCCTGGCCGCCAACCCCGCGGTGATCCCGCCGGGGGTGCTGATGATCGCGCTCGGCCTCGCCTCGGTGATTTTCGCCGCCTTCATGCTCTACCGCCGGCCCGATCTGAAGCGGCTGTTCGGCTATTCCTCGGTCGAACACATGGGGCTGATCGTCTTCGCCTTCGGCATCGCCGGACCCGCCGCCAATTTCGCGGCGCTGCTGCAAACCGCGATGCACAGCCTCGGCAAATCAGCGATTTTCTTCGCCGTCGGCCCGATCTGCCAGGTCACCGGCACGCAGCGGATCGACCGCATGGGCGGGCTGACGGTGAGCAATCCCTTCCTCGGCTGGAGCCTGGTGGCGGGTGTGGTGGCGATCGTGGGGATGCCGCCATTCGGGGTGTTCATGAGCGAGTTCCTCATCGTCAGCTCCACCTTCGCGCGCCAGCCGGCGCTGGCGATCCTGCTCGGGCTCGGCCTGCTCGCCGCCTTCGCCGCCCTGCTGCTGCGGCTGAACGCGGTGGCCTTCGGGGCGCCGGTAGGGGAGACACATGCGGTGACGATCAGCCGAGCGCCGCTGGTGCTGCATATGCTGCTGGTGCTGGCCGCCGGGCTCTATCTGCCGCCGGCGCTGGCGGCCTGGATCCACGAAATCGCGGCGAGGCTGGGCTGATGGCCATTCTCGCCCCCCTGCTCGCCGCCGGCAGCGCCGCCGCCGCCCACGCCCCCTGGCCGCGCGCCGATATCAGCACCGAGACCTGGCAGCGCGTCATCCTGCACCTCGCGGGCGGGGAGCTGGACCTGCTCGGCCTGTGGGGCGAGGCGGACCGGGTGCACATGGCCGTCAGTGCGCCCGAATCGCACGAAATCGCCGTCTTTACCCTGGCCTGCCCGGAGGGGCGCTTCCCCTCCGTCGGCCTCTCCCACCCGCCCGCGATCCGCCTCGAACGCACCATCCAGGACCTGTTCGGCCTCATCGCCGAGGGCGCCGAGGATGCCCGCCACTGGCTCGATCACGGCGCCTGGGGCATCGGCACGCCGCTCGGCACGCCCGGCCCGGCGCCCGATCACGCCTATGCCTTCCTGCCGGTGACCGGCGAAAACCTGCACCAGATCCCGGTCGGGCCGGTGCATGCCGGCATCATCGAGCCCGGGCATTTCCGCTTCACCGCCGATGGCGAAACCATCATCCGGCTCGAACAGCGGCTCGGCTATGTCCATAAGGGCACCGAGGGGCTGATGATCGGCGCGCCGCTCGATCACGCCGCCCGCCTCGCCGGGCGCGTCTCGGGCGATGCCACCGTCGCCTACGCATGCGGCTTCGCCCGCGCCGCGGAGGCCGCGCTCGGCATCGCGCCGCCGCCGCGGGCTATCAACCTGCGCGCCGTGATGGCCGAGCTTGAGT
>CAIYPH010000498.1 GCA_903928045.1 uncultured Rhodospirillales bacterium | reverse complement strand
GCGCGCTACTACACGCCGTCTGGCCGCTCGATCCAGGGGCTTGGCATCACGCCGGACGTCGAGGTGCAGTTCTCCCGCACCGAGCCGCCGCATTTCGGGCCGGAGCGGGAGGCCGATCTCAAGGGCGTGCTCAGCAACGTCGGCGGCACCCAACCCACCGCGGCACCGCGCACCGATCTGCCGGCGATGACCAAGGATATCGCCAAGCTGCCGCCGGAGAACTGGCCGACCTTCGATCTCGCCAAGCCCGAGACCGACTATCCGCTCCAGCAGGCCCTTGCAGTCGTGCGCGCAATGCCGCCGGGCAAGCGGGCGTCGCGCTGAGGGCGGTACGCCGGAACAGTCGTGGCGCCCCGCGAGGCCTCGCCAATCCGCCGCGTGCTGCGGGCACTCGGCCTGTTCTGGGGCGGCGCGGCGGTGATCCTCGGGGTGCTAGCGGGCATCCTGCAGGTTCTCGGGCCGCCGACGAAACCCCCGGAGCCGGCCAAGCCGCACGCCGCTGAAGCCTCCCCCGAGGCGCCGGCGGAGGCGCATGCACCGATCGTGGCCGCACCCTCGGCCGTCGTGCGGCCCGGCGCGCCGATTGCGGCACCCGATCCGGCGCTGCTCGAGCCATCGCGGTCATATGAAGGACGCATGCTTCCGCGGATAGGCGCCGACCAGCGCATGGCCATGCGGGTCTATGCGGCCGGGCAGGACCCGGGCGAGACGCGGCCGCGGATTGCCGTGCTGATGGCCGATTTCGGACCCAATGAGAAGGACAGCGACGAGGCGATCCGTGCGCTTCCCGCAGCGGTGTCCTTCGCGGTGCCGCCCAATAGCCGGAACAGCGAGCGGCTGGTGCTGTCGGCGCGGGCGCGGGGGCATGAGCTGCTGGCGGTGGTCCCGATGGAACCGACCGACTATCCCGCAAGCAACCCCGGACCCAACGCGCTGCTCACCGGAGCACCGCCGGCGCAGAACGCGCTGTATCTCGAATGGGCGTTGTCGCGGTTTTCCGGATATGCCGGGGTAACCGCGGTGCTCAACCGGATGCATGGCGAGCGGTTTGCCAACATGACCGAGCTTTACGCCTCCATGCTGGAGGAGATCGGCCGGCGAGGGCTGTTCTACGTCGACCCCCGCCCCCGGGGCGCCGCACCGCGCCGGCCGGGGATGCCGCCTTATCGGTCGGTTGACCTGGTGATCGACGCCGTGCCGGTGCGGGCCGAGCTTGATCTGGCGTTGACCCAGCTGGAACGCATCGCGCGGGCCGATGGCGTGGCGCTCGGGTTGCTCGAAGGCCCGGCGCCATTGCTGGTGGACCGGGTCTCGGCCTGGGCGACTTCGCTGCCGGCGCGGGGCTATGCGCTGGTGCCGGTCAGCGCCATCGCCGCCCCGCGGCATTGACCTGAGGAGAGGCCATGCGCCCGATCGACCCCGCCACCCTGCCCTATCGCCCCAATGTCGGCGCGGTGTTGTTCAACCGCGACGGGCTGGTGCTCGTCGCCCGGCGGGCGGACATGCCGAATGCCGAGGGGGCACCCGGGGGGTGGCAGTTGCCGCAAGGCGGGATCGACGCCGACGAGGACCCGCGTGGGGCGGTGCTGCGCGAGCTGGCCGAGGAGATCGGCACCGATCGGGCGGAGATCATCGGCGAGCACCCGGAATGGGTGACCTATGACCTGCCGGCCGAGTTGATGGGCGTGGCGCTCGGCGGCAAGTTCCGTGGGCAGCGGCAGCGCTGGTTTGCGCTGCGGTTCACCGGGGAGGACCGCGACATCAGGCTCGACGCCGACCCGCACCCGGAATTCGACGCCTGGCGCTGGGCGGAGCTGGCCGAACTGCCGGTGCTCGCCCCGGCGTTCAAGCGGGATATCTACGTCATCCTCGCCGCGAGCTTCGCCCGCTTCGCCGTCTCAGGGTAGCGGCGCCCGGGGATCGAGCAGGCCCTCGTGGCGCAGCTCGGCCCAGAGATCGGCGGGGATAGGGGTGCGGAAGAGGTCGAGGTTGGCGAGGATTTCCGCGCGGTTCATGGCGCCGGGGATGGTGGCGCTGACCGCGGGGTGCGAGAGCGGGAATTGCAGGGCGGCGGCGGCCATTTTGACGCCGTGGCGGGTGCAGACGGCCTCGATGCGGTTGACGCGGTCGATCACGGATTGCGGCGGGTCCTGGTAGTCGAACTTGGCGCCGGGGACGGCGCCGGTGGCGAGGATGCCGGAGTTGAAGGGGCCGCCGATCACCACGCCGACGTTGCGCGCTTCGCATAGCGGCATGAAATCATCGAGCGCGGCCTGCTCCAGCAGGGTGTAGCGGCCGGCGAGCAGCACGCAGTCGAGATCGACGGCGCGGACGAAGCGGGCGGAGATCGCGGCCTCGTTCAACCCCACGCCGATGGCGCCGATGACGCCGGCCGAGCGCAACTCGTCGAGCGCGCGGAAGCCGTCGGTGGTGGCCTGATGGAAGCGCTGCTCGAGCACCCCGAGGTCCCGCGTGGTCCAGAAATCGACGTCGTGGATGAACACCACGTCGATGCGGTTCATGCCGAGGCGGAGCCAGGATTGTTCGAGCGAGCGCATCACGCCGTCATAGGAATAGTCGAAAGTCGGCTTGAATTTCAGGGCGCCGGGGCGTTCCACCACCGCATCCTGGCCGGGCTTGAGGGGGGTCATCCAGCGGCCGATCTTGGTGGAGACCACGAGATCCTCGCGCGGGCGGTCGCGCAGCGCGGCGCCGAGGCGGAGCTCGCTGCGGCCGAAGCCGTAGAAGGGCGAGGTGTCGAAGAAGCGCAGCCCGGCGTCATAGGCGGCCGAGATGGTGGCGATCGCCTCGGGCTCCGGCGTGATGCCGCGGGCGCCGCCGAGGGGGGCGGTGCCGAAGCCGAGGGGGGTGACGGTGAGGGCGGATTTGCCGAGCGGTCGGCGGGCGGTGGGGTCCATGCGGCGCGGCCTCGTGGCGGGAGAATGGTGGCGGTGACTATGGCATGGTTCGCGGATGGGTGGGATTTGAGATTTGAATTACGTAATCGTAACATAATAAGCGTGCGAAGGCGCGGCCCGCCAAGCCGGTTTTTGAGCGGGCGGCGGGCGCGGCGGCGGGTGCACGGCAAACGGCACGGGGGCGCGCGGAGGGCGGGCCGGCGCGACATGCTCGGCAGACCGGGAGTCCGGGCGTTGGGTGACCGCGGCGGCGGGGCGCGAGGGCGCCAAGGCGGCGGGGAGTTGGGCCTCGATGCGCGCAAGCTCGGCGCTCAGCCGCGCATACAGGCGACGATGCGGATGGCCCGCCGGCAGGTCCGCCATGCCCTCCAGCAGCACCGCCAGCAGCACGCGCAGAATCCCGGCGATGGCAGCCGCGAGGGCTGCGCCGGGATCGGCGGTGCGGGCGGTGGCGGTCATGGCGCGGGAGGGGTCCTTGAAAAATGTGGAAGGGCGGATTTATCGCATATCAACGCTCCATGATCAAGGAAAAAGAGCGTTATTTTAGGATTACAAAGACGTTAGCCAGCGTTATCGAACGAAGCGCTCCTTTTTTGAAAAAAAAGCGCAAAACCCTTTTATCCGCTTTGGTGTGTACCGCTCCCACCTCTCCGCGGGGAGTACGCCAACGGCATGGAACAGACCAAAAAGTTTTTTTGGTTCTTTTTGTTCACAAAAAGAACACCCTTACCCTCACCCTTAGCCAATCGACTTAACGATCTCCCGCAGCGCCGTCTCGGGAAACGCCTTGAGCGAGGTGGTGCGGGCGTTGCCGAGTTTTTGCAGCATCATGGTGAAGCGCAGGGCCACGGCGTCGTCCGGCGCGTCGTAGATGCCCACGAGGTCATAGGCGCCCATGGTGGCGTGCAGGGAGGCGAAGGTGCCGCCCATTTCGGCGAGCAGTTTCTTGGCCTGGTCGATCCGCTTCGGCAGGTCCTTGACGTTGCGAACCCCTTGGTCGGTCCAGTTCGCCAGCATGACGTAACTCGGCATTCGACACCTCCCTGGTTGTAGCGGCGGCCCTCAGAGCATGACGGAGGGCAGCCAGAGCGCGATTTGCGGCACGAAAGCGACGACGAGGATCAAGGCGAACCACCATATCACGAACGGCCACAGCAACCGTAGCGTGGATGCGAAGGTAACGCCGCCAATGCGGCAACAGATCATCGCCACGATGCCCGTGGGGGGCATCACCGCGCCGAGCACCAGGGTCATCAGCACCAGGCAGCCGAAATGCACGGGGTCATAGTGGAAGGATTTGGCGATGGGTTGCAGCACGGGGACGCTGAGGATCATCGCCGGCACCGTCTCCACCAGCCCGCCGAGGAAGAGCAGGAAGGTGAGGATGATGATCAGCGCGACCTTGGGGTTGTCGGTGATGGCGGCCAGCCCCTGCAAGGCAACCTCCGCCGTGCCGGCGCGGGCCAGCACCCAGCCGAACAGGCCGGCACCCGCCAGCGTCACCAGCACCGAGGCCGAGACCGAGGCGGCGTTGTAGAACAGGTGATACAGCACCTTCGGGGTGAATTTCCGTTCGATCAGCCCGTAGATGAACCCGTATCCGGCCGCCACGCCCGCCGCCTCGGTGGGGGTGAAGGCGCCCGAGACGATGCCGCCCAGGATGATCGCCGGCATGATCGCCGCCGGGATGACGCGCAGGCAGGCGGACCAGAACTCCGCCATCGTCGCCCGCTTCGCCGCCGCCCCGCCGTAGCGGGCGGACATGAAATAGGCGACCACCATCATGCCAAGCCCGGCCAGCACGCCCGGCACCGCGCCGGCCAGCAGCAGCCCGCCGATCGAGACATTGGTGATCGAGCCGTAGATCACCGCCACGATGGAGGGCGGGATGATCGGCCCCATCAGCGCGGCGGAGGAGGTGACGGCGACCGCGAATTCGGCCTTGTAGCCGTCCCGCTTCATCGCCGGGATCATCATCGAGCCGATCGCCGCCGCATCGGCCGCCGCCGAGCCGGAGATCGCTGCCATGAACATGTTGGTGAGGATATTGGCGTGGGCGAGGCCGCCGCGGATATGGCCGAGCAGCGCGCCGGTGAAGCGCACCAGGCGCTCGGTGATGCCGCCGGTGTTCATCAACTCGCCGGCGAGGATGAACAGTGGGATCGCCAACAAGGAGAAATTATCGAGGGCCGCGTAGAATTGCTGTGCGAGCAGCAGCAGTGGCACCTGCCCCTCGATCGCTAGCGCCACCACCGCCGAAAGCGCCATGGAATAGGCGATCGGGAAGCCCGCGAACATCAGGCCGAGAAACAGCCCGATCATGATGGCGGCGTTCATACCGGCTCTCCGTCGAGGGCGGCCAGATGCGGCGTGGCGGGCCGGCGCAGCATCGAGACCACGAAGAGTGCCTGCAACACCGCGCCAATGGGAATGGCGCCATACACTGCCCACATCGGCAGATCGAGTGAGGGCGAGGTCTGCATCATGCTGCGCCCGGCGAATTGGAGGCCGGTGACCATGAGGATGAGCATGAAGAGGATCATCAGCAGGTCCAGCACCAGGTCGAGCCTTCGGCGCGCCAGAGGGGGCAGCATGTTTTCCACCACGTCGATGCGGATATGCGCCCGGTCCCGCGCCACCAGCGCGGAGCCGAGCAGCACCGACCACACCATGCTGAAGCGCACCGCCTCCTCGGCCCAAAACAGGCTTTCGTTGAGCACGTAGCGGAAGAACACCTGCAGCAGGACGAGGATGAGGTACTCCACCAGGATGACCACGCAAATCGCGCGCAGGACCGCATAGAGCCGGTCCATCCCGGCTTCGAAAGCTGCGAACATGATCAGGCCGCGGCGATCACGCCATCGACATAGGCTTTGCCCTTGGCACCCGCCTTCTTGACGAAATTCTCGATCACCGGGGCCATCTTGTCGCGGAAGGACTTCACGTCGGGGTCCGAGACCGCCTTGGTGCGGCGGGTCAGTTCGGCCCAGGCCTCGGTCTGCTCCTTGAGGTTGGCCTCCCACATCTCCACCTGGGTGGCGCGCTTGGCGGCATCACGGATTACCTTCTGATGCGCCGGCGTGAGCGTCGCCATGCGCTTGGAGGAGGCGAACATCGAGACCTCAGTGAAGATATGGTGGGTGCGGGTGGAATTGGGCCCGACCTCGTAGAGCTTGCCGGAGACGATGAAGTCGGCCGGCACTTCGATGGCATCGACCACGCCGGTTTGCAGCGCGGTGTAGATTTCGCCGGAGGGGATGGGGGTGGGGTTGGCGCCCAGCGCGCGGGCCATTTCCACCCAGGTGGGGATTTCCGGCACGCGCAGCTTGATGCCGCGGCAATCGGCGGCGGTCTTGATTTCCTTGCGGCCGAGGAAGACGCGGAAGCCGGAGGCGCCGAGGCAGAGGGTTTCGATGCCGAGGGTGGATTGGACGTCGGCGACGACCTGGTCACCGACCTTGCCGTAGAGCACGCGCTTTACGTGGTCATAGTCGGTGAAGATGAAGGGCATGGAGAGGAAGCCGAACTGCGGCTGCCAGTTGCCGAGGGTGGCGAGATCGGACCAGCAGAGATCGAGCGTGCCGAGCTGGAGGGCCTCGACGGAGGTGCGCAGGTTGAAGAGCTGCGAGGCGGGCTTGATGTCGACGGTGATCTGGCCGTTGGTGCCCTCGGCGACGTAGCGGGCGAAATCGACGGTGGTTTTGTGGCCGAGATGGATGACCGGGAGGTGGTGCGAGAACACCAGCTTGAGGGCCTGGGCGTGGGCGGCGCCGTTGATGAAGGGGGTGGCGAGGGCGCCGGCGGCGAGGCCGCGAACAGCGGAACGGCGGGTGAGCCTGGTGGTCATGGTGTTTCTCCCGAATATCTGCCGTGGCGCTGGGGCCCGGCGGTTGTCGCGGAGTGTACAGCACTTGGCGGGCTTGCCAATCCATGGATTGGGGGGAAGGAAGGTCACCTTTTTTCAAAAAAAAGGGGCAATACTCCGTTCACTTGAGAACCTGAATTTTCGGGTCGCGTTGATGCCATGAAACGTGGAATCGAAAACGGAAGTGTGCAGCAGCAAGAATGTTC
>CAIYPH010000497.1 GCA_903928045.1 uncultured Rhodospirillales bacterium | reverse complement strand
GATGGCAACCCCTATATCGGCCCGGCGCATGGGCTGCGGAACTTCTTCCACGCCAACACCTTCAGCTTCGGCATCGCCCAGGCCGGCGGCGCGGGCAAGGCGATCGCCGAATGGGTCCTCCATGGCGCCCCGGAATGGGACCTCTGGGGCCTCGATCCGCGCCGCTACACCGGCTACGCCACCGCCACCTATACCGAAGCCAAGGCGATCGAGATCTACCAGAACGAATACGCCGCCTCCTTCCCCCTCGAGGAACGCCCGGCCGGCCGCCCCGCCCGCACCTCGCCGCTCTACGCCCTCCTCGCCGCCAAGGGCGCCCGCTTCGGCGCCCGCGGCGGCTGGGAACGCCCAACTTGGTTCGCCGCCCCCGATGCCGGCCCGGACACCCTCACCTTCCGCCGCGACCGCACCAGCTTCGCCGCGGTCGGCCGCGAAGTCGCCGCGGTGCGCGAACGCGTCGGCATTCTCGATTTGCCCGGCTTCACCAAATTCATCGTCTCCGGCCCCGGCGCCGCCGCCTGGCTCGACCACCTCCTCTGCTCCCGCCTGCCCGCCCTCGGCCGCATCGGCCTCACCTACGCGCTGACCCCCAACGGCAAAATCCTCAGCGAATTCACCGTCACCCGCCTCGCCGAAAACCGCTTCTACCTCTGCGCCGCCGCCTCCGCCGAATGGCATGACGAAGACCTGCTGACCGCCGCCCTCCCAGCCGACGGCACGGTGAAGCTCGACATCGTCTCCGCCCAAATCGGCACAATCGTCCTCGCCGGCCCCCGCGCGCGGGACGTGCTGACCGCCGTCACCCGCGCCGACCTCTCCAACCCCGCCTTCCCCTGGATGACCGCCCAGGAAATCGAGATCGGCACCACAACCCTGCTGGCGCTGCGGGTAAACTATGTCGGCGAACTCGGCTGGGAGCTGCACGCCCCCATGGAATCCCTGGTCGGCCTATATCATTCCCTCTGGGCCGCCGGCGAACCCCACGGCATCGCCGATTTCGGCATCTACGCCGTCGACAGCCTCCGCCTCGACAAATGCTATCGCGGTTGGAAAAGCGACCTCGAAATCGGCTACTCCCCGCTCGAAGCCGCCCTCGAACGCTTCGTCTCCACCAAAAAGCCGGACTACGTCGGCCGCCCCGCCATCAACGCCGAACGCCAGCGCGGCAGCACCCAGCGCATGGTCCCCCTGCTGTTCGACGACGCCGGCGACGCCGACGCCCCCGCCCTCGCCTCGGTCTTCCTCGGCAACACACGCGTCGGCCTCGTCACCTCCGCCGGCTGGAGCTACACGCTCGCCCGCTCGGTCGCCCTGGCCTTCGTGCGGATCGACCTCGCGAGCGAGGGGCAGGCGCTGGACGTCGAAGTGTTCGGCGAACGCCGCCCCTGCCGCGTCGCCGCCGAGCCGCTCTACGATCCTGCTAATGGAAGGCTCCGGAGCTAGGAAAAGCATGTTCTTTTTGTGAACAAAAAGAACCAAAAAAACCTGACGCGCAGCGAAGCGGAGCGGCGACGGGAGCGACAGCGGATCGCCTTCGATCCGCGAAAGCGCTCTCCCTTTCCGTTGACTTTCCTCCCCGGATGGCTGGGGTGGCACGCACCAAACGGATAAAAGTTTTTTGCTCCTTTTTTTCAAAAAAGGAGAACTTCCTTCCCCTTTACTGACCTCTAGAAAATTTACCAACCCCAGGAAATTTCGCTTGCACTCCCATAAATTGTTATCTATAATCTCTCATTCGCAATTTGGCGTGTCCAACACCGTATGAAATCCGCGCCCACCCATCCCCTGACCGACGCGAACCGCATCGCCACCCTCATCGGTGGAATGCTGGGCGCGTTGCTGGCCGCCCTGCTCGGCGTGGCCCGTCGCGGCGCCATGCCCGCATTGCCGTCGGTGTTGGTGAGGGTGCTGCATGCGGCGGCGGAGGCCGAGATGGAGACGCAGGAGGAGGTGGAATGGGTTGCCGTGCCCGCGCCGTGGCGCAACGGGCAATTGCTGCCGCGATACACCGGCGCCCCCACGGCGCATCGGCTCAGCCGCGCCCCGCGTCCCGGCACGCTCGTGCACGGCCCACCCGCGGGGCCCCTGACCCATAACACCGAACCAACCGGCATCGCCTGATGGCGATGCGCGGGCGCTTTCGCGCGCCCACCGCTCAGGCGCCGATCGCCTTGAGCACGATCCCCGGCGTCAGAATCTGCGGCAGTTGCACCGGCCTGCCGCCGCCGGCGGGGTAGAAGAGATACAGCGGCACCCCATCCGCGCCATGGCTGCGCAGAAAATCGCTGATCGCCGGGTCCTGCCGGGTCCAGTCGCCCTTGAGGTAGACGATGCCCTTGGCCGCCATGGCATCGCGCACCGCGTCGCGGGAGAGTGCCACCCGTTCGTTCACCATGCAGGAGACGCACCAGGCCGCCGTCATGTTGACGAACACCGGCCGCCCCGCCGCCCGCAATTCGGCCAGCCGCGCGGCGGAAAAGGCCGAGGCGGCGGGGCCTGAGGTCTCGGCGGGTGGCACGGTCGGCATGGTCGCGAGGAAGCCACCGATGCCGAGGGCGATGACGCCGGCCGCGGCCAGACCGGCCCGCCGGCCAAGGCCGCGCTGGGCACGCCCGATCTGCCAAAAGCCAATGGCCGCGAGCGTCATCATCGCCACCGCCGCGCGCAGCACGGCGGGTTCGACCTGCTGCGCCAGCACCCACAGCATCCAGCCCGAAGCGCCGAACATCGGCACGGCGAGGATACGGCGCAGATGGTCCATCCAGCGTCCGGGGCGCGGCAAAGCGCGGGCAACGCCGGGCAGGAGGGCCAGCAGCACGTAGGGCGCCGCAAGGCCGAGCCCGAGGGCGACGAACACCGCGACCGTCTCGGCCGGGCTGCCCGAGAGCCCCGCCGTCAGCGCCACGCCCATGAACGGCGCGGTGCAGGGGGTGGCGACCAGCACCGCCAGCATGCCGGCGAAGAAGCTGCCGGCATGGCCTTCCCGCGCCGCGAGACCCTGGCCGGCGCCAATGCTGCGGCCCATGTCGTAAAGGCCGGCAAGGTTGAGCCCGATGGCAAACAGCAGCAGCGCCATCGCGGCGACGAAAACGGGGGATTGGAACTGGAATCCCCAGCCCACCGCGGCACCGGCGTGGCGCAGGGCCAGGAGCAGAAAGGCGATGGCAACGAAGGCGGCCAGCACGCCGGCGGCATAGGCGGCGGCATGCAGCCGGGCGGCGGCGCGGGGTTGGCCGGACATGCGGGCGAGGCCCATCGCCTTCATCGCCAGCACCGGGAAGACGCAGGGCATCAGATTGAGGATCAGCCCGCCGAGCAGCGCGAAACCGATGATGTGCAGCAGCCCCTCGGCCGGTGGGGCGATGGGGCCGGGCGTGGCGGTGAGGGCGAAGGCGGTTTCGGCGCCGCCGCGGTCCCGCAGGAGGAGCACGCCGGCGAGGGGGGATTCGGGCTTGAAGGCGGAGGCCGGTTGCAGCCGCAGGGCCATGCCATCGCGGCCGAGGCTCATCGCCTGCTTCGCGCTGGCGGCGATGAGCTCGGGCTGCTCGGGGAGGAAGAAGGCCTCCTCGACGGCCCCGAATTCCTCGCCGGTGAGGCTGAGCGTGCCGTCCGACGCAACCCGTCCCGCCCATGGCGCCGGGCGGGGCATGCGCGCATCGACGGCGGCGAAGAGAGGGGATTCGCGGCTGGGGCGTGGCGGGCCGGCTTGGAGGTCGAGGCGGAAATTTCCTTCCTCGGGCACGCAGATTTTCTCGCAGACCAGCCAGGTCGCGGCCAGTTCCACCGGGCCGGGGCCGCCGGAGAGCGTGACCGGGAGGACCAGCTCGCCCTGGTAGCCGAAGGTCATCAGCGTGTCCTCCGGCTGACGGGCCGGGGTCGGCCAGGCGATCGGGCCGGCAGTGACGCCATTGGGTAGGGTGAAGGACAGTTCGGGGGCGACGCCGGCGTCGCCGGGGTTGCGCCAATAGGTGTGCCAGCCCGGCGCCATGCGGAGGCGGAGTGCCACGCGGTAGGGCTGGCCTGGGGCGACCGCATCGGTGTCCGAGATCAGGGTGGCGGTGGCGCGGGGGCTGGTCACGGCGGCCGATTCGGCGGCCAGGGCGCCGTGGGCGAGCAGCAAGGCGAGGAGCAGCAGCAGGATGCGCATGACGGCCTACATATAAGGTGTCGCCGCCGCCGGGTCGAATGACAGCGTCAAGAGTGATACTCCGCAGCCATGGATGACGTTACACAGGATTTACCGGTCGCGGCCTCGCTGCCGGCATTGCGTGGGACCATGGCCGCTGGGCGCAACGCCGTGCTGGTCGCCCCGCCCGGCGCGGGGAAAACCACGCTGGTGCCACTGGCGCTGCTGCATGAGCCATGGGTGGGCACTGGGCGGATCGTGATGCTGGAGCCGCGGCGGCTCGCTGCCCGGGCGGCGGCCACCCGCATGTCGGCGTTGATCGGCGAGAAGGTGGGCGGGACGGTGGGGTATCGCACCCGGCTCGACAGCGCGGTTTCGGCGGCGACGCGGATCGAGGTGATCACCGAGGGGCTGCTGGTGCGGCGGCTGCAGTCCGATCCGGGGTTGGAGGGGGTGGCGCTGGTGATCCTCGATGAGGTGCATGAGCGGGCGCTGGAGGCCGATCTCGCCATGGCGTTCTGCCGGGATTTGCAGCGCACGCTGCGGCCGGAGCTGCGGCTGCTCGCAATGTCGGCCACCGCGGATGGCGCCAGGCTGTCACCGCTGCTGGAGGCGGAGGTGATCGAGAGCGACGGGCGGATGCACCCGGTGGAGGTCTCGCATGCCGGGCGGGATATCGCCGATGTCAGGGATTTGCCGGAGGCGATGGCGCGGGCCATTCGGGCCGCTTTGGCCGCGCATCGCGGCGATATCCTGGCGTTTCTGCCGGGCATGGGGGAAATCCGCCGCACCGAGCAGGCGTTGGCGGGGTGCGGGGCGCTGGTGCTGCCGCTGCATGGGGATTTGCCGATCGCGGAGCAGGATCGGGCCCTGCGCCCGGCCGATGGGCGGCGCGTGGTGCTGGCGACCTCGATCGCGGAGACCTCGCTGACCGTGCCGGGGGTGCGGATCGTGATCGACGGTGGTTATCGGCGGGCGCCGCGACTGGATGCCGCGACGGGGCTGACCCGGCTGGCGACGCTGCGGATCAGCCGGGCCGCCGCCGATCAGCGGGCCGGGCGCGCCGGACGCGAGGCGCCGGGGGTGGCGATACGGCTGTGGACCACGGCGCTGCATCGCGGGCTGCCCGCCTTCGATCGGCCGGAAATTCTGGAGGCCGAGCTCTCCGGCCTGTGCCTGGATTGCGCTTCCTGGGGGGAGGCGCCGGCCGATCTGCCCTTCCCCGACCCGCCGCCCCAGGGCGCGCTGGCCGCGGGCTCGGCTTTGCTGCGCGATCTTGGCGGGCTCGATGGGGAGGGGCGGATCACCGATCTCGGGCGCCGCATGGCGCGGCTCGGCGCGCATCCCCGTCTCGCCGCGATGATGCTGGCCGCCGAGAGCGAGGAGGAGGGGTCGCTGGCGTGCGATCTCGCGGCGATCCTGGAGGAGCGGGACCCGCTGCGGGCGGCGGATGCGCCGTGCGATATCGGCTTGCGGGTGCAGGCGCTGGCGGATGGCATGGGGGCGGATCGTGGCGCCGTCTCGCGCATTCGCCAGGCCGCCGGCCAGTATCGCCGCCGGCTCGGCGTGTCGGCGGGGAATGGCGATGCCGATGCCGGGCGGCTGCTGGCCTCGGGGTTTCCGGACCGGTTGGCACAGAGGCGCGGCGAGCCCGGGAGTTTCCGCCTCTCCGGCGGTGGGGGCGCACGGGTGCCGCTGGCCGACCCGCTGTCGCGCGCCAAGCTGCTGGTGGTGGCGGCGCTGGAGGTGAAGGCGGGGGCCCGCATTCGCCTCGCCGCACCGCTCGACCCCGGGAATCTGCCGGCGACGCTGGCGGCACGGGTGACCGAGGTGGTGGAGAGCGGGCTCGATCCGGTCACCGGCTCGGTGCTGGCCCGCCGCCGCCGCCGGCTTGGCGCGCTGATCCTGGAGGATCGCACCGAGGCGGCCGATCCCGCCGAGACTGCCGCGGCTTTGGCCGCCGCGCTCGATATGGCGCGGCTGCCGTGGACGGACGCCGCCCGGCAGTTCCAGGCCCGCGCCGTGCTGCTGCGCCGCTTCGACGACACGGTGCCCGATTTGGCCGATGCGGCGCTGGCCGCCGATCGCGCCTGGCTCGCCACCGCGCTGCATGGCGCCTCCCGCCTCGCCGAGGTGGAGAAGCTCGACCTCTACGCGGCGCTCAGGGCCATGCTCGCCTGGGAGCAAACCGCGCGGCTGGATCGTGATCTGCCGACCCATATCGAGCTGCCAGGCGGGCGGGCTTCGGTGGACTACACGCAGCCGATCCCGCTGGCGGAGGCCCGGGCGCAGCATTTCTACGGCCTCACCGCCACCCCGCGGATCGCCGGCGGGCGGGTGGAGCTGCGGCTCGCGCTGCTGTCGCCGGCCGGCCGCCCGGTGGCGATCACCGGCGATCTCGCGGGGTTCTGGGCCGGCGCCTGGGCGGACGTGCGCAAGGACATGCGGGGACGCTACCCCAAGCACCACTGGCCGGACGACCCGGCGACTGCCTCGCCGCACAAGCCGAGATGACGACAACTTCACCCGCCATCCAGCGTTCGGCGGGTTGCGCAATCTTGTTGCGCGGGGTGAGAAGGACCACCTACGCCGTCAATCAGACGCCCGACTCCACGGAGCAAGACCCATGACCACCCTGCTGACCCGCCGCTCCGCCGTTGCCGCCGCCCTGGCGTTCGCGCCTGCCCTGGCCTCCCCCGCCTGGGCGCGCACCGGACCCGAAAGCTTTGCCCCTCTGGTCAAGCGTGTGATGCCGACGGTGGTGAACATCGCCGTCACCGAGACCGTCTCCGGCAATGACGCCTTCGCCAGCCTGCCCGCCGAGTTGCAGCGCCAGTTCCGCGAACGTTTCCGCCAGCGCCGCCAGCAGGTGACCGGCGCCGGATCGGGCTTCATCATCGATGCCGCCGGCTACATCGTCACCAACAACCACGTGGTCGGCAACGCCGATTCCATCCTGGTCGTGCTGTCGGACGGCACCGAGCTGCCGGCCAAGCTGGTCGGCAGCGACGAGTTGACCGATGTCGCGGTGATCAAGGTGGTCGCGCCGGCCCCGCTCCCGGCGGCGACCTGGGGAGACAGCAAGGGGCTGGAGGTGGGGGACTGGGTGGTCGCCGCCGGCAACCCCTTCGGCCTCGGCGGCTCGGTCACCGCCGGCATCGTCTCGGCGAGTGGGCGCGATCTCGGCGCCGGGCCGTTCGATGACTTCATCCAGATCGACGCCCCCATCAACCCCGGCAATTCCGGCGGCCCGCTGTTCAACGCGGATGGCCAGGTGGTGGGCGTGAATTCGGCGATCTACTCGCCCTCCGGCGGTTCGGTCGGCATCGGCTTCGCCATTCCCGCCGAGCTGGTCAGCCGCATCGTCGCCGAATTGCGGGCGAAGGGACGGATCGATCGCGGCTGGCTCGGCGTCTCGGTGCAGGATGTGCAGGCGAGCCCGCGCGGCCCGGCCGGGGTCGGCATCGCCGCGGTGGATCGCGCCGGGCCGGCGGCGAAGTCCGGCCTACGCCCGGGCGATATCGTCACCAGCATGAACGGCCAGCCCGTCGATACCGCCCGCGCCCTCATCAAGGGCATCGCGCTCACGCCCCCCGGCAATTCCGTCCGCGTCGTGGTGCGCCGCCAGGGCAAGGACGTCGAGCTTCCCGTCACCGTGGGGCGGCGCCCCAAAATCGAGGAGAACTGAGCGATGCGCATCCTGGTGGTCGAGGACGACAAGGACGTCGCCGGCTTCGTCGTCAAGGGCTTAAAGGAGGCCGGCCACGTGGTGGAGCACGCCGCCAACGGGCGGGACGGGCTGTTCATGGCCGCGAGCGAGACGTTCGACGCCATCGTGCTTGACCGTATGCTCCCCGGCGGCGTCGACGGGCTCCGCCTGCTGGAAACGCTGCGCAGCCAGGGAAACACCACGCCGGTGATGTTCCTCTCCGCCCTCGCCCAGGTCGATGAGCGGGTGAAGGGCCTCAAGGCCGGCGGCGATGACTACATGACCAAGCCGTTCTCCTTCGCCGAGCTGCTCGCCCGCGTCGAGGCGCTGACCAGGCGCGGGCGGACGGATGGGCCGACCACCAAGCTCGTGGTCGCCGACCTTGAGATGGACCTGCTGTCGCGCAGCGTGAAGCGCGGCGGCAAAAAGGTGGATCTCCAGCCCCGCGAGTTCCGCCTGCTGGAATACCTCATGCGCCATGCCGGCCAGGTGGTCACCCGCACCATGCTGCTCGAAGGCGTGTGGGACTACCATTTCGACCCGCAGACCAACGTGATCGATGTGCACGTCTCGCGCCTGCGCCAGAAGGTGGACAAGCCCTACCCGGTGGCGCTGATCCACACCGTGCGCAACGCCGGCTACATGCTCAGGCCCGAAGCACCTTGAAACCTCCGCCGCCGGGGTTCGCCGAGCGGCTGTTCCGCTCGGCCGGCGTGCGGTTCGGCGTTATCTATGCCTCGCTGTTCGGCATCAGCGCCGCCGCCCTCGCCGCCTTCCTGTGGTGGTCGACCGCGGGGCTGCTGGAGCGGCAGACGGAAACGGCGATCGAGAGCGACGCCCAGGCGCTGTCCGAGCGCTACACCGAGGGCGGCGTGCCGGCGCTGATGGAGATCATCCGCCAGCGGGTGGATGCCAACGTGGATGACGATGCCGTCTATCTGCTGGCGGACTCCGCCTATGTCCCGATGTCCGGCAATCTCGATTCCTGGCCAAGCGCGCTGCTGCTCGACGCCGCGCGCGAAGAGGTGCGTATGCTGCGCTCGGGTATCAGCACGCTGGTGCTGGTGCGCAGCTACCAGTTGCAGGACGGGTTCCATCTCCTGGTCGGCCGCGACGTGGAGGCCAAGTCGCAGCTCCGCCATATGATGCAGGACGCCATGATCTGGGCGACCGGGATCGCCATCGCGCTCGGCAGTTTCGGCGCCTGGGCGGTGCGCGGCCTGTTCAGCGCCACACTGGCCGATGTCGGCGCCACCGCGGCGGCGATCGGCATGGGGGATTTGTCGCGCCGGGTGAAGGTGACCGGCCAGGGCGACGAGTTCGACGCGCTGGCCGAGACCATCAACGACATGCTGACGCGCATCGAGCGGCTGATGGACGGGGTGCGCCAGGTCTCCAATGCCATCGCGCACGACCTGCGCACGCCGATCACCCGCGCCCGCGCCCGGCTGGAGGACGCCGCGGCGCATGCCCGCGCGCCGGAGGAACTGCATGCCGCGATCGAACGGGCGGTGGTCGATCTCGACGGGATCGTCGCGGTGTTCCAGGCGCTGCTGCGGATCGCCGAGATCGAAGCGGGGTCGCGCCGCTCCGCCTTCGCGACCTTCGACGCGACGCCGATGTTGCGCGACCTTGAGGAGCTCTACAGCGCGGTCGCGGACGAGAATGGCCAGCTCCTCGCCGTCGAGCTGCCGGAGCGGCTGCCGATGTTCGGCGACCGCGACATGGTGCAGCAGGCAGTGGCCAATCTGCTGGACAACGCGCTGAAATTCTCGCCGGCCTCGGGGCGCATCACGCTGTCGGCCACCGTGGCGCCGGCCGGTGTGCGCATCGCGGTGGCCGACCAGGGCGCGGGCATTCCGGCCGCCGAGCGCGAGCGGGCGACCGAGCGCTTCTATCGTGGCGAGCAGGCGCGCAGCACGCCGGGGTCCGGGCTCGGGCTTGCCCTGGTCCAGGCGGTGGCGACGCTGCACGGCGGCAGCTTCGCGCTGGAGGACAATGAACCGGGGCTGCGCGCGGTGTTGAATTTGCGGCCGCGGGAGGGGTGAAGATGTCGCCGCTTTCACGTGATGCCTAGTCCCAATTCACCTGCACTGCGATACAGTCACCGCGTGACCCATGGACACCTCACGCCGATATTGGCCATTCTGCTCGCTGCCAGCCCGGCGATGGCGCAGGGTGTCCCGCCACCGCCGCCGCGCATGACCAGCGATTCGGCCGAATACTGCAACCATCTCGGCCTTGAATTCACCCGCGCGCTGCGCAGCCATCCGCAGGCCTCGCCCGATGCGCGCCTGCTGGCCGACGAAGGCAGCGGGCAGTGCGGGCGCGGGCATTACCGCGCCGGGGTGATGCGGCTGCGCCGCGCGCTGAAGATGCTGCGAAGCGGTCCCTGAGGGGGGGCCGTGGCGTCAATCGAGCGCGAATCGGGCGAATGACCCGGCATTCACTGGCGCGATCGCCGCCGGGGATGGATGGTCGGCGCGTGTTCCCCCGCGCGAAGGACGACCCCACTGCGCACTCCATCGCCATGTCGCACGCCCTGGCCGTTGCTGGCCTGGCTGGCGGCCGCGCTGGCCTGGCGGGCGCCCGGGTTCTGCTTCAGCGAGGTCAACTGGGATGAGCACCTCTATCTGCTGATCGCCGACACTGTTGCCCAGGGCCAGCTACCTTATGCCGCGCTGTGGGACCGCAAGCCGGCCGGATTGTTCTTCCTGCTCGCGGGTGTCGAGGCCGCCGACCCCAGCGGGTTTGCGGCGCTCCGCCTGCTGCCGGCGCTCGGGATCGGCCTGACCGCCTGGTGCCTCGCCGACCTCACCCGGTGCCTGGCCCCTGGCGCCCGGCTCGGTGGCTGGGTCGCGGGGTGGCTATGGATCGCCTATGCCGGGCGGGCCGATGGCGGCGGGCTCAATACCGAGCTGCTGTTCGTGCCGCTCAATTTGTTGGGCGCGCGGATGCTGTTCGCGCTGCCCTCGCCGCGGCGGCTGTTCGGTGCCGGGCTGCTGCTGGGGACGGCGCTGCAGATGAAATACAACGCCGGCTTCATTTGGCTGGCGCTGCCGGTGATCTGGGCAATGCGGCGCCATCGCGCGCCCGGCATGGCCGCGCTTGCCGCCGCGGGTATCGGCGCCGCGCTGCCGAGCCTGCTGGTGATCGGCCCCTTCATCGCCGCCGGTCGGTTCGATCTGTGGTGGGAGGCCAATGTGGCGGCGAACCTGGGGATCGTGCAGTCGCTCGCCACAAGCCAGGTGGCCGTCATCACCGGGGACCCCGCCTATATGATCGGGCGCTACGCCGTGCCCCTGTTCGGCGGCCTGTTGGCGCTGACCGCCATTCGCCTCGGCGCGCCTTGGGAACGGGTGGCGATGATGGCGGTCTGCCTCGCGCTTACCTTGTCCGATGCCATCGCGCTGCTCGTGCTTGGGCGCTTCACCGACCATATGATGATCCAGCTTCTGCCGGGCCCCTGCCTCGCCGCCGGCTGTCTCGCCGCCTGGTTAGAGCGCCGGCGGCTGATGGGCGCCGCCGGGCTTGTGCTGCTGCTTGGCTGCGCCGCGGCCCGGGATGGGCGGGGGTTTCTCGACCCCTTCGTCGCCGCCGCGGAAATCCTGGAGCGGCGGGGGGCGGGCGCGGCGCAGTGGGGCGATCCTGTCGCCACCGCCGCGGCGCGGATCGCCACGGAGTTGCGGCCCGGCGATGCGCTCTACGTCTTCGGCGGCCCGATTCTCGGCCTCTATGGCGCCCTGCATCGCGCGCCGCCGACCCGCTTCCCGTTCGCCGAGCATTTGTGGAAGCCCTATGCCCCGCCCGGGGGGGAGGCGGAGATGCGCCGCATCCTGGCGGCAGGCCCGGCGATCATCGCGGTCAGCGCCGGTTGGCAGCCGGGCCAGCCGGCGCCCGAGCCCGCCGCCGCAGCGGTCTTCGCCACGCTGCATCGCGCGCTCGCCACCGGCTACGCGCCGATCGCCACCATATCGCCCTTCACCAGCCGGCGGGGCGGGCCGATCGGGCCGCGGGAGTCGATTGTGATATTCCGCCGCCTTGCATCGCCCATGGCCGAAGACTAACTGACAGCCACCATGAATACGCACGAACAGCACACCCAATCCGAGACACCCCAACCCGATGCCGCCGCGGCTGATCCCAGCCCCGCCGACGGCACCAATCCGGAAGGCCTGATGCACGCCGCCGCCCAGCGGATTGCCGAGCTTGAGGCCGAGTTGGAGGAGATGAAGAACCGCTGGGTGCGGGCCGAGGCGGAGACCCAGAACGTTCGCAACCGCGCCAAGCGCGACGTCGACGATGCAAGGCAATACGCCGTGCAGGGTTTCGCGCGGGACGTCGCCGAGGCGGCCGAGAACCTCAAGCGCGGGCTCGACGCCATGCCCCCCGCAGGCGGCAGCGAGATCGTCGACAAGTTGCGCGACGGTTTTCTCGGCGTCGAGCGCAGTTTCGTCGGGCTGCTTGAGCGCAACGGCATCAAGGGCACCGACCCGACCGGCGCGATGTTCGACCCCAATCTGCACCAGGCGATGGCCGAGCAGGAGAGCGCCGACCATCCGCCGGGCACCGTGATCCAGGCCTGGTCGCAATCCTGGACCCTGCATGGCCGCCTGTTGCGCCCGGCCATGGTGGTGGTCGCCAAGGCGCCGGTGGCCGCCGTCGCCACTGCGCCGGACGGCAGCAACGGGGCGGGCTGAGGCGGCAACTGCACAAAAATTACGCAGAAAGCCCTTGTCCCCAGGCGATCGGCTGAATACATCGGGGACGTGTAATCCATAGGGTTCCGGCCGGTGCTTCGGGCCGTTCGGATCCGCTGACAAGGAGACTATCATGAGCAAGGTCATCGGCATCGACCTCGGCACGACGAACTCGTGCATCGCCATCATGGAAGGCAAGGACGCCCGCGTTATCGAGAACAGCGAAGGCGCCCGCACCACCCCCTCCATCGTGGCCTTCACCGACAGCGGCGAACGCCTCGTCGGCCAGTCCGCCAAGCGCCAGGCGGTCACCAACCCCTCCAACACCCTCTACGCGGTGAAGCGCCTCATCGGCCGCCGCTACGAGGACCCGATGGTGGCCAAGGACAAGGACATGGTGCCCTACGGCATCGTGCGCGGCGAGAATGGCGATGCCTGGGTGGAGGCGCGCGGTGAGCGTTATGCGCCCTCGCAAATCAGCGCCTATGTGCTTGGCAAGATGAAGGAAACCGCTGAGTCCTATCTCGGCGAGCCGGTCACCCAGGCCGTCATCACCGTGCCCGCCTATTTCAATGACAGCCAGCGCCAGGCCACCAAGGATGCCGGCCGCATTGCCGGCCTCGAAGTGCTGCGCATCATCAACGAGCCCACCGCGGCGGCGCTCGCCTACGGCATGGACAAGAAGAAAAGCGGCGTCATCGCGGTCTATGACCTCGGCGGCGGCACCTTCGACGTCTCGGTGCTGGAAATTGGCGACGGCGTGTTCGAGGTGAAATCCACCAACGGCGACACCTTCCTCGGCGGCGAGGATTTCGACCTGCGGATCATCGACTACCTCGCGGACGAGTTCAAACGCGATCAGGGGATCGACCTGCGCAAGGACAAGCTCGCTTTGCAGCGCCTGAAGGAAGCCGCCGAGAAAGCCAAGATCGAGTTGTCTTCCGCCAAGGAGACCGAGATCAACCTGCCCTACATCACCGCGGACGCCAGCGGGCCAAAGCATCTGGTGATCAAGCTCACCCGCGCCAAGCTGGAGAATTTGGTCGATGATCTGGTCTCCCGCACGCTCGACCCCTGCCGCGCCGCGCTGAAGGATGCCGGCGTGAAGGCGAGCGAGATCGACGAGGTGATCCTGGTCGGCGGCATGACCCGCATGCCCAAGGTCATCGAGACGGTGAAGCAGTTCTTCGGCAAGGAACCTGCCCGCAACGTGAACCCGGACGAAGTTGTCGCCATCGGCGCCGGCATCCAGGGCGCGGTGCTCAAGGGCGACGTGAAGGACGTGTTGCTGCTCGACGTGACGCCGCTCTCCCTCGGCATCGAGACCCTCGGCGGCGTGTTCACCCGCCTGATCGACCGCAACACCACCATCCCGACCAAGAAGAGCCAGGTGTTCTCCACCGCCGATGACAACCAGACCGCGGTGACCATCAAGGTCTTCCAGGGCGAGCGCGAGATGGCGGCCGACAACAAGCTGCTGGGCAACTTCGACCTGCAGGGCATCGCCCCGGCGCCGCGCGGCATGCCGCAGATCGAGGTGACCTTCGATATCGACGCCAACGGCATCGTCTCCGTCCAGGCGCGCGACAAGTCCACCGGCAAGGAGCAGCAGATCCGCATTCAGGCCTCGGGCGGCCTGTCGGACGACGATATCCAGCGCATGGTGCGCGAGGCCGAGGCCAACGCCGAATCGGACAAGAAGCGGCGCGAGGCGGTCGAGGCACGCAACCAGACCGAGGCGATGGTCCATCAGGTCGAGAAAAGCCTGAAGGAACACGGCGACAAGCTGCCCGCCCAGGACAAGGGTGAGGCGGAAGCCGCGGTGGCCGCCGCCCGCAGCGCGATCGAGGCCAATGACGCCGACGGCATCAAGAAGGCTGGCGAGCGCCTCAGCCAAGCCGCGATGAAGATCGGCGAGACGGTCTACAAGGCCGAGCAGGCCGCGGGTGCCGCGGCTGGTTCGGGCGCTGGTGCCGGCCCCGGCGCCGGGCCGGGTGCCTCCGCCGGTCATTCGAGCACGGCGCATGACGACAACATCGTCGATGCCGAGTTCGAGGAAATCGACGAGAGCAAGAAGAAGAAGTCCTGATCTCCGGCGCGACTGCTCCACAGGGTGCGCCCGTGCTTCATTGAAGCCGGGCGCGTCTTTGTTTATGCGGCTGATCCGATTGAGGGTTGACGAGGGCTGGAATGGCGAAACAGGACTATTATGCGACCCTCGGCGTCGCCCGGGATGCGAGCAGCGACGATATCCGCAAGGCTTATCGCAAGCTCGCGATGCAGTATCACCCGGACCGCAATCCGGGGGATGCCTCGGCTGAAGCGAAGTTCAAGGAAATCAACGAGGCCAATGACGTCCTGAAGGACGAGCAGAAGCGTGCGGCCTATGACCGCTTCGGCCATGCCGCCTTCGAGAATGGCGGCGGTGGCGCGCAGGGCTTCGGCGACGGGGCCGGGCTCGGCGATATCTTCGACCAGATGTTCGGCGAATTCATGGGCGGTGGACGCGGCCGAGGGCGCCGTGGCCCGCGGGCCGGAAATGACATCCGTGCCGCCGTGGAAATCTCCATGGAGGAGGCCTTCGGCGGCGCCAAGAAATCCATTCGCGTTCCCACCCGTGTGGCCTGCGAGGCGTGCGCCGGCACCGGCTCGGAATCCAAGGAGGCCGCCAGCGAGAACTGCGCGGGCTGCGGCGGCAGCGGCAAAGTAAGGGCCCAGCAGGGGTTCTTCATCGTGGAACGCACCTGCCCAACCTGCGGCGGCGCTGGCCGCGTGGTGCGCAACCCCTGCCGCATCTGCGCCGGCGCGGGCACCGTGCAGCGGGAACGCTCACTCCAGGTGAGCATCCCCGCCGGCGTCGAGGACGGCACCCGCATCCGCCTCACCGGTGAAGGCGAGGCCGGTGGACCTGGTGGGCAACCGGGCGATTTGTTCGTGCATATCGGCGTGCGCCCGCATGAGATTTTCCAGCGCGAGGGCGCCAATATCCTCTGCCAGGTGCCGATCCGCATGACGCAGGCGGCACTTGGCGCCGATGTCGAGGTGCCCTCGATCGACGGCAGCAAGGCGCGGGTGAAAATCCCGCCGGGCACCCAGACCGGGGCGCAGTTCCGTCTCAGGAGCAAGGGATTCTCGGTGCTGCGCAGCCATCAGCGCGGCGATATGTTCATCCAGATCACCGTCGAGACGCCGCAGCATCTGACCGCACAGCAGCGCGAGCTGCTGGAGAAGTTCGAGGCTGACGCCAATGCGCATGCCAAGGGAAGCCCGCAATCCGCGGGGTTCTTCGCGAAGGTGCGGGATTTCTTCGACAAGCACGGGCGGGCCTGAGCAGGAAGGCAAGCGGTTCTTTTTTGAAAAAAAGAACCAAAAAACTTTTATCCGCTTGCCTGGAAGTTTCCCCGCGAGGCCGTGACCCAAACGGATAGAAAGTTTTTGCTTATTTTTACAAAAAGAAGCGCTTCCCTTTCTGGATCCAACCTCAGGCGCTGCCGGAGTCGCGATCAAGCCACCAGGTGTAGAGCCCGCTCGCGACCACGATGACAGCGCCCGCGATGGTCAGGGTGTCCGGCAACTGGCCGAATACCAGCAGGCCCAGCACGGTCGCGAACACCAGCAAGGTATAGGAATATGGCTGCACCGACGCTGCCTTGGCGAAATCGAGCGCCCGCACCACGGCGTAGTGGCCGAGGCTGCCCATCAGCGCCATGGCAACCAGCAACGCCCAGGCCGCGCCGTCCGGCGCGCGCCACTGCCAGGGGCCGACGGCGGTGGTGACGACCAGCCCGACCCCGGCCGTCCACAGCAGTGTCGTCTCCGGCGGATCGGTCGCGGCGCAGAGGCGGATCAGCACCTGATAGACCGCCCATAGCAGCGCGCCGAACAGGGGCAGCAGCAGTGGCCAGCTCAACGCCTGGAAGCCCGGCCGGATGATCAGCAGGACCCCGGTGAACCCGGCGCAAACCGCGATCCAGCGCCGCAACCCGGCGCGCTCGCCGAGAAACACCTGTGAAATCGCGATCACCATCAGCGGCGAGGTCGATCCCAGCGCATGGGTATCGGCGAGCGGCAGATAGGAGAAGGCGAGCACGAACACCGCGCTCTCCACCAAGCCCAGCAGCGCCCGCCCGCCCTGCAGCCACGGCCGCGCGCTGCGCGTGGTGCGCGCGATGCCGCGCTTGCGGGCGATCGCCAGGGCGAACACCATGAACACCCAGGCCCGCACCCACAGCGTCTGGGTGATCGGGTAATCGGCGACCAGCAGTTTGGTCATGGCATCGAGCGAGGCGAAGCTGAACATCGCCAGGATCGTCAGCGCGGCGCCCAGATGCGGGCGCTGCGCCGTCGCCACGTAGTCGGAAATGTCTGCTGACTCAGCGCTTGCCGGGTGCGCCGGGTTCGCCGAGGTCCCACCACAGGCCGGTGAAGGCGGCGATGCCCTCGCGGGCGGGCTTGATAAGGAAGTGCTCGTTCGGCCCGTGCTGCTTGCAGCCGTTATAGCTGTGCGGCACCCAGATCAGCGGCACGTCGAGGAAATCCACGAACACGTCACCCGGCAGCCCACCGCCGGAATTTGGGATCACCTGCACGCGCTGGCCGAGCGTTTGCTCCATCGAGGTCACCGCATAGCGCACCCAGGGATTATCGGGGCTGGTGCGGCTGGCGGGCATGCGGATGCCGGCGTTCTCGATGCGGATCTCGGGGAAGCCCTGGGCATCGAGATGCGCCCGCAGCGCCGCCTCGAACCCCGCAGGATCGCTGTCGACGGTGTAGCGGATCTGGCAATGCGCCCGCGCATTCGGCGCCACCGCGTTCACCGGATTCTCCGGCCGGCCCGAAACCATCGCCAGCACGATGAAGCTGGTCCAGCCGAACACCTTCTCGGCGGCGGTGAACCCAGGCTCGCCCCAGCCGGGATCGATCGTCGCCGAGGCCTCCGATTGCAATTCAAGCCCGGTCAGCGCGCCGCGCACCGCGGCCGGCATGCCGTTGCGCGGCAGCCAGTCGCGCACCAGAATCTTGCCGTTGCGATCGGCAATCGCCCCGATCGCATGCGCCATCACGATCGCCGGATCGGTGGTCATGCCGCCCCAATTGCCGGAATGCACGCCGCCCGGGCGGACATCGAGCACCAGGTCAAAATGGAACGTGCCACGCGTGCCGGTCGACACCGTCGGGATCTCCGGCCCCACCCGCGGCCCGTCAGAGGCGATCAGCGCATCGGCCGCCAATTCCTTGGCATGGCCGGCGATGAACTCGCGCAGCCCGATCGAGCCGCGCTCCTCGCAGGTCTCGATCACCAGCTTCATGTTGTAGCCGAGCTTGCCGCCGCGCGCCGCGATCACATGCTCCAGCGCCGTGAGGTTCAGCGCATGCTGCCCCTTATTGTCGGCCGTGCCGCGGCCATACCAGCGATCCGGCTGCTCGGTTAGCACCCAGGGCTTCAGCCCTTCGTCCCACTGGTCATCCAGCCCGCGTACGGTGTCGCCATGCCCATAGGTGAGCACCGTGGCAAGCGACGGGTCCTCGATGCGCTCGGCGGTCAGGATCGGGCCGAAGCCCTCCTTGGGGTTGGGATGGATCGCCACGGTGAAACCCATGCTCTCCACCCACGGCCGGATGCCCTCTTCGAGGTATTTCCACACATCTGCATCATGCCCCGGGTCCTGCGAAGTGGACTCGATTTTCACCAGATCGGCCAGCCGGTCGCGGAAGCGCCCGGCATCGAAGAAGGCAAGAGAGGCGGCAATGGCCGATTCGCGCGACGACATGTGGTGAACTCCGGTTTCCCCGAAGCTGCCAAACACCGCGGCCGAGGTCCAGGGGGGGCTGACCCCCGGCCGTCAGTAGGCGCCCGCCCAGCCGTCGCGACGGGGGTCGCTGCCAGCCATGCGCACACCGTTATCGAGCACGCGGATGGCCTGCATGGCGCAGGGGCCCTCGAGATGGGCGAGGCGCTTGATCTGGTGGCCGCGCGCCGCGAGATCGGCCAGCACGTCCTCGCCGTGATCCACCTCGATCGATAGCGCGCCATCGCCGTCATGCGGGAAATTGGCGCCCTGGCCGGCCTGGCTTGAGGTCCAGCGCGGGGCTTCCAGCGCCTGCTGCGGGTCAAGCCCGAGGTCGAACATGCTTACCACCACCTGCAGGTTGACCTGCACCTGATGGTCCGCGCCGGGGGTGCCGAGCACGGCGACCAGCTTGCCGTCCTTCAGCACCATCGGGGTGTTCATGGTGTGGCGCACGCGCTTGCCGGGGACGAGCCGGTTGGCGTGGCCGGGGGTGACGTGCCAGTAGGCCATGCGGTTGTTGAGCAAGATGCCGGTATCCCCCGCGGTGCTGCCGGAGCCCCAGCCGCTGTTGAGGGACTGGATGCCGGAGACCGCGTTGCCCTCGGCGTCCACCACGCAGAAATAGGTGGTGTCGGCGGCGGCGGCGGATTGCGGGCCCATGTCGGCGGCGCGCTTGCGGTCGATGCGGGCGGCGAGTTCGTCGGCATAGGCGTCCGACAGCAGGCGCTCCAGCGGCACGGTCTCGAAGCGCGGATCGGCGCCGTAGCGCTCGCGATCGAGGAAAGCGAGCTTCTTGGCCTCGACCAGGATATGGGTGCGTTCGGCCACGGAGAGCGACGCGAGGTCAAACCGCTCGGCGATCTTGAGCATTTGCAGGAAGGTGAAGCCGGTGGAGTTCGGCGGCGCCTGGGTGATGGTGAGGCCGCGATAGGTGATGCCGATCGGGTCGGTCACCTCCGGGCGGCAGCCGGCGAGGTCGGCCTCAGTGATCATGGCGCCGATCTCGGCACAGCCGGCAGCGATGCGCTTGGCGAGGGGGCCGCGATAGAAGCTCTCGGCGCCCTCGGCGGCGATCTGCTCGAGCGTGCGGGCGAGGTCCTCCTGGATCACCAGCCCGCCGAGTTCCTGGCCGAGAAACACGGCGCCGCTGCGCGTGTCGGCGGCGAGGCGGGCCTGGTTGTCGACGGCGATCTGGCGGTCCTTGCGGGTGGCGGCGTAGCCGTCGCGCGCCAGCGCGATGGCAGGTCCGGCCAGTTGCGCCCAGGGCAGCCGGCCATGGGCGGCGTGCATGGCGCCGATGGCGCCGAGGCAGCCGGGGATGGAGGCGGAGAGCGGGCCGGTGACCGCCACGCCGTCCTTGAAGCGCTCGGCGGTGGCCGAAGCCGGCGCGGTGCCGGTGCCGTTATAGACGAGGTTCTTGCGGGTGGCGGCGAGGTGGATGTTGTAGAACCCGTCACCGCCGAGGCCGGACATCAT
>CAIYPH010000496.1 GCA_903928045.1 uncultured Rhodospirillales bacterium | reverse complement strand
CCGCTTCCTTAACGAGGAGAGAAACCCATGCCCAACCCCCGCTGGATCAATCGCCCGGAAGGCTCCACCTGGGGCGACTGGGGCGAGGATGACGAACTCGGCCGCCTCAACCTGTTGACGCCCGAGAAGGTCCTGCAAGGCCTCGCCGAGGTGAAGACCGGCCGCACCTTCTGCCTCAGCCTCCCGCTCGACTATCCCGGCGGCGCCGTGCTGTCCCCCCGCCGCCACCCGCCCGAGCTGCGCCCGACCATGCGCGAGGGCCTGCCCAACATGAACGTCCCGCTCCGCTGCTTCGACCCGACGGCGACCGATATCGTGAGCGATGACCAGGTCGTCCTCACCCTGCAATACTCGACGCAGTGGGACACGCTGGCCCATGTCGGCCAGATGTTCGATGCCGATGGCGACGGCTACCCGGAGGACGTCTACTACAACGGCTTCCGCCCGGGCCATGACGTGGTGGGCAGCGTGACTTGGGACCGCGCCGGCAAGCCCACCCCCACCGCCAGCGGCAAGCATGTCGGCGCGAAACACCTTGGCGTCGAGAAAATCGCCGAGACCTGCGTGCAGGGCCGCGCGGTGATGATCGACCTCATGGCCCATTTCGGCCGCACCGGCCACGTCGTCGGCTACGAGGATCTCATGATGATCCTCGAAAAGGACAAGGTGGTGGTCGAGCAGGGCGACATGGTGTGCTTCCGTACCGGCTTCGCCGAACTGCTGCTGGAGATGAAAAAACAGCCCGATCGCGACGTTCTGTTCAACACCACCTCGGCGCTGGATGGCCGCGATCCGCGCCTGCTGCAATGGATCACCGATACCGGCCTGGTCGCCCTGTTCGCCGACAATTACGCGGTGGAGGCCAATCCCGCCCGCGCCTGCATGGACGCCTACTGCGCCACCTTGCCGCTGCACGCCCATTGCCTGTTCAAGCTCGGCGTCTATCTCGGCGAGATGTGGTACTTCACCCAACTCGCGGACTGGCTGCGCGCCAACGGCCGCAACCGCTTCCTGCTTACCGCGCCGCCTTTGCGGCTGCCGGGCGCCGTCGGCTCGCCGGCAACGCCGGTGGCGACGGTGTAGGCTCCGCGAGCCGCGGGTCTTTGCCGGTGATCTTCTCGATCAGCGCCTCATAGGCGGCGAGGTAGTCGCCCATGTCGAGATGTTTCTCGGCATAGGCGCGGGCGCCCTTGCGGATCCTGGCCGAGAGCTTGCTGTCCTCCAGCACCTCGACGATCTGTGTCGCGAGCTTCGCCGGGTCGAGACAGTCGGTCAGCACCCCGGTCTTGCCGTCCTCGATAAACTCCCGGACGGGGTCGACGTCGGAGCCGATGATGGCGCACCCACAGGCCATCGCCTCGCGCAACGACCAGGAGAGCACGAAGGGATAGGTGAGGTAGACATGCGCGTCCGAGCGCTGCAACAGTTTGACATGCGTATCGTAGGCGACCTGCCCAGGCATCAGCACCCGGCTCGCGTCGTATTTCCCGGCGATTTCGCGGCACATGAACTCGCGCCAGGTCGTCCCGGCGATGCGCGCGCCGTAGCTCACCTCGTCGCCGCCCAGCATCACCACCTTCACATCGGGCCGGGCCTTCAGCAGCGCCGGCAGGGCCCGCATCATGGTATGGAAACCGCGATAGGGCTCGAGGTTGCGGGCGACGTAGGTGACGAGCTTGTCTTCCGGGTTGATGGCGAAATCGTTCACCACCAGCGTCTTGCCATGGGCCGCCGGATCGGGCTTGCAGATGTCGAGCTGCACGCCTTCAGGGAGCAGCGCGATCTGCTTCTGCGCCCAGTCCGGATACAGCGAGCGCTGCCACTGCGTCGGCGTCTGGCCATGCTGGTTGAGCGAGAGGGCGAGATGGTTGATCGCGTTCATCGCCCGCACCCGCGGGAATTGGTCGGGCGCGGAGGGAAACTCGGGGTCGAACCCGACATCGGTGCCGGTGGGCTCGTAGTAGAATTCGAAATAGCCGAGGATCGGCGTGCCGGGAAACACGTCCACCAGGTTCAGCAACTCGCCCCAGCCGTGATGGCCGATGATCAGGTCGGGGATGAAGCTCAATTGCTTGAGGTTCACGGCCATCCGCGCCACCGCTTCGGCGCGAATCATCGCGACGTTGAGGTCTCGGATATTGGGATGGGCGGAATCGTGGCGGAAATCCTTCACGTGATAGTTCACCCGCCGGATGCCGGGGATGTTGTTCTGGTTCGGCTCGGTGATGAACGCCACCTCATGCCCCGGCGACCGGATGAGGTGGCGGATGATGTGCAGGTACTGGCCAGGGAAGTTCTGGTGGACGAAGAGGAATTTCACGCGATCTTCTCGCCGGCTATTCGGGATACGACGAACACCCGCCGCTTACTTGCGCTTCTTCGCGGCAGGCTTGCGCGCCGGTGCCGCCTCGGCCTCGGGCTCCGGGGTTCCGGCCGCGCCCTTGGGGGTGAGGAAGATGCTGAACGACTCCAGCGACGCAAGGCTCTCCGCCTGGCAGGCCTCCCCAGCCTCCACCGGCCCCGCCTCGGAGCCATCCACGAAGGTCGCCGAATACGAGCAGTCGAACGCCTCGGCGGCCGCGCCACGCAGCCGCAGCTTGAGGCCGAGCAACGGCAGGGACATGCCGCGGCTGCCGCAGAACTGGCCGCCATCCACCCAGGGCGAGAGCCAGTCTCGCCCGAGCACCGCCTGGTATTCGATATCCGTCACCGCGACCCCATTGGTCGGCGCGACGGCAAAGCCTTCGATCCAGCGCCCGCTGCCCTTGTCGCCGAGCGGTTCGCCGAGCATGCCGCCGACGTCACCCCGTCCGGCAATATGGGCCACCATATCCATCACCTTCGGCGCGACGGGCGCCGCGGGGACAGGGGCGGGGGCCGGGGCAGCGACCGCGGCCGCACCTGCTTGCGGCGCGGTGTCGGTCAGCCGCAGCACCTGCAGGTTGGGCGCGCCACCTTCCGGCACGTTCGGTGCCTGGTAGACCGTCACCAGCACCTGTGCCGGCCCGCCGGTCACGCGCACCAGCGCCGCGTCGCCGAACGGCGTCATCCAGCCGTCCTCGCGGAACGTGGAGATGCTCACCGCCTCGGGCCGCCCCGACGGACCCGGTGGCAGCGACACACGGACCCCGGGCAGGCCGGTCGCGGCGTCGGCGATCCGGGATGGATTGCACACGATACAAAACAATCCAGTATCGAGCGTCATCAGATGGCCGGAGACGCGGAGTTCGTTGACCAGCTTATGCGGTCGTTCGGCTGCGGTTTCGGACATTCGCGTCTCTTTGTTCCTGATATGCTGTCGTTGAGAGGATGAATGCGGTTTCGCTGTGTCGGCTATACGGCATACATTCAGCGCTGATAAGCGTTTAGCATGCGATGCTATGCACCCGCAGCCCGGCGGAGCCCAACCAACGCAGAGTTGATCGCCGCCGGAGGCAGGCCGAGCGGCAACAGCCACCCCCGGCCGGTCCGGCGGATCCGTTCCGCGATCGCCCCGAGATCGAACGCAGCCACGCACAATCCCGCCCGCCAGGCCACGCCGAGCGTGAAACACCAGGTCTCCGGCCAGATCGATGGCTGCCATGCCATGTCGAGATCATGGGCGCGAATAAGCCCCACTGCCTCTGCCTCCTTGTACGGGCCGGTAACGAACACGTGTCCGGTCTCGATCAGCCGCTCGTCATCATGGGTATGGCCGATGACGGTAAAATGCAGGTTAAGCCGCCGTGCCGCCGCGTTGCGCGCACAGGCCAGCAGCACGTCGTAGCCCTTCTCGGAGCCGATCCCGCCGATCACCCCGATCCGCTGCGGCGCGTTGAGGAGCGGCTGCGGCGGCGGATAGGCGCTGTCGTCCTCGAGCGGCTCGACGATCGGCGCGACATCGGTGAAGTGCCGCCGCATCCGCGTCGCGACATCCTCGGAGGGCACCACGATCCGCCGGGACCGCCGCAAATCCGCCGCCGACCGCCCGCGCAGCGCGCGCACCCCGATCGGCTCGGCAAGGTTGCTGCCGACATCGCGCACGCAGGCCTCGCACACCGCGAGGTTGTCCGGCTCACCGCAATAGCGCCCATCGCGCCCCACGAGGCTGATCCGTGGGCAGAAAGCCGCGTAATCATGGACGTGGGTATCAAGGGGGATGTCGAAGTGTCCGGCCAGCCGCAGCACCGCATGGTCATGCCCGAGCAAGTGATGCAGTTCGATCCGTTCCGGCCGATCGCCCCGCAGCAGTCGCGTCAGGGCCACGTTGTCGCCGGGAAGTTGGAAGTGCAGGTTGGGAAAGCCCGCCGTGTCGGCCGGCAGGCCGCCATCCTCGATGGCACACAACCCCGGCCGATACGCCGGCACCCCCTCGGTGGTCATCACCGAGCGCAGCACGATCGCACGCAGCCCGGCCGCCCGGATGGCCTGGCAGCGTTCGCGCACCACCCGCTCCACCCCGCCGCCGCTCGCATGGGTGATCAGCAGCACCGCGCCGGCGCGCCGCCCTGACTGCCAGCGCCGGATATCGATCGCCCGCCGCGCCGGGGCCAGCGGGTCCGCGGCCTGGAAGGCGGCGATCAGCGCGTGATAGCCGGGATGAACCCGTTCCAGCACCGCCAAGTTGCGCTCGATCAACGCCTCGCGCGCGCCGCCGAATGACTGGCCGCCGACATGGGCGACGAAAACGCCGGGCGCGGCCACGTGCCGCCAGCCGAGATGGCGGGCGCGGATGCAGAAGTCGTTCTCTTCGCCGTAGCCCTGGGCAAACAGGTCCTCGCGGAACAACCCGACGTCGAGCAGGCATTCGTGGCGGATATACATGCAGAAGCCGACCGCGCTCGGGATCTCGACCGCCGCAGTGCCATGCGCCGCCGCCGCGAGCCGGGCCCAGCGGCGCAGCTCAGCCTGGTCGGGCACCGAATTCCCGCCGGACGCCGAGGGGTAGCTGAGGATCGTCGCGTCATTGGACAGCGGGGTGGCCGAGCCGATGTCCTGCCCGCCATGGACCACCCCTCGCAGCGCCTCCAGCCAGCCATGCGGCACGACGGTATCGCTGTTCAACAGCACCACATCATGCGGCGCCTCGGAGGCCAGCGCCGCGCGCATTCCGGTATTGGCGGCTCCGGGGAAGCCGCGGTTGATCGGGTGGCGGATCACCTCGACGCGTCCCTGACTGCCAAGTCGGTCGAGCAGCGTCGTCACCTCGGAATCCGGCGAGGCGTCGTCCACCACGATCACGCGCGTGCCCTCCGGCACTGTCCTGACCACCGAGGCCAGGCACTGCGTGGCCAGACCGGCATGGCCGTAGACCGGCACCACCACCGCAATCGGCCGATCGGGCCGCGACGGGGCGTATGCCGGTATGCCGCGCACGTCGGCCGGCACGCTGGTGAATTCTCCCTCGGCCGGCTCCGGCTCTGGCGCCGCCGGTTGGCCGGATGGGGCGAGGCTGAACGTGGCAGCAAGCCCACGCGCCGCCGCCATCGCCGCCCGCCGCCCGCCGAAAGGGGCCAACGGGCTGCCCAGTAAATGCCGCCCATCCGTGGCTGTGATGGCGAACATGCCGTCCTTCCCCGCCATCATCGCGGCGGGGACCCGCAGCCGCCGGGGCCGCGAGAGGGGGGTGCGGGCGACCATGCCCTGGTCATCGGCCAGGATCTCGCCGATCACCGGGCCGATTTTGCCGCCGGGCAGCATGGCGCGCACGAGGAGCCGGGGGTCACGCTCCGGCGCGCCGGGATGCCAGGCCCAGCCCTCGATCTCGCCGTCATTGGTGACGCTCACGATGCCCTCGACCCGGTCGATCGCCTCCACGCGGATCGGGCTGCCAAGCAGCGGCGTCTCATCCACCATGACATCCACCCGCAGCACGCCGGCCGGCACCACACCGGGCTGGCCGGGCACCGCGTCGCCATCGAACCAGATCACCGGCGCCGGCCCGCCCGGGACGGGATGAACGACCAGGTCGCGCGCCGCGTTCAGCGCACACCATCCAGGGCTGTCAGCCGCCGCGGCGATGGCGTCGGCAAGCGCGGGGACATGGGCCGCAGGCGGCAGAGCGTGGCCGGACAAGGCGCGCGCCAGCGCCGCCGCGGCCGCCTCCGCCGCCCCAACCCGGTGGCGGATCGTCGCCAGCGACAGCCAGACCTCGCGGATATCGTGTCCGCCCGCCAATTCATCGAGGAGTTCGATCGCCTGCCCGAACTTGCCGGACTGGACGCGCGCCGAGGCCAGCGCGAGGGCGATCGCGGTGTCGCTCGGCGCGAGGCGATGGGCGCGGTCGAGCCATGAAAGTGCCTCGCCGGCCCGGCCGTCGAGCAGTGCCGTCTGGCCCTTGTGCCATGCCGTGGTGGCGAGATCCTGGAACCACTCGGTGCGCGTCTTGGCCGGTACCGTCAGCGCGCGATCGCCTCCGGTTCCACGCCCTCCGCCCCGCCCTCCGCCCGGCGGCTTCTCTCTCACGCCGCCGGTTGCCCCGCGGTTGCCTGTTCCGCCCCTGCCGCATTGCCCTGCCCTTCGAGTTGGGCGAGCGCGGCGAGGTCGCCCTGGGCCTCAGCGAGCCCTTGCTGGACGGCGTGGCCGAACCAGAAACGCGCCTCGTCGATATTGGCATCGCCGGCGAGGCCGCGGGCGAGGTAGCGGCCCAGCATCATCATCGCATAGGCATGGCCGCGCTCGGCCGCCATGCGGAACCAGCCCTGCGCCGCCGCCCGGTCCCATGGCACGTCGTGTCCGCCGCCCAGCATGGCGCCCATGGCGAACATCGCGCCGACATGGCCGCCCTTGGCCGCGCGTTCGAAAAACGACAGGGCGCGCGGGTGGTCCTTGTCGCCGCCGACCCCGTTGACCAGCAGTTCGGCGTAGGCCACCAGCGCATCAAGCATGCCGGCATCGGCCGCCTTGCCGATCCAGACGCGGCCCTCGACGGGATCGGGCGTGGCGCCCCGGCCCTCGATCAGCATGCGGCCATACCAGTACTGGGCGTTGACCACGCCGGCGGCGGCACGGCGCAGCCATACCAGTGCCTGCACGTCGTCCCGCGCCACGCCGACCCCCTCGGCGAGGCAGATGCCGTAGTTGTAGGCGCCGACCAGGTCACCGCCACTGGCTTCCTTCTCGAACCATTCGGCGGTGCGCTCCGCTTCCTCGGGGGCGGTGTCGCGCCGCAGCGCCAGCGCGGCCAGGTCGTAGCGCGAGGTGGTATCGCCGCCCTCGGCCGAGATGCGGAACCAGCGGGCGGCCTCTTCGGGGTCCTTGGGCATGCCGTTGCCGTTGAGGTTCATCAGCCCCAGCGCGCGCGCCGCCGCGCGATGCCCGCCCTCGGCGGCCCGGCGATACCACATGGCCGCCTCGGCAAAGTTCGGCGGCAGGTCGCCACCGCGGGCATACATGTCGCCCACCAGCGCCGCCGCGTCGATATCGCCTTGCAGCGCGGCGCGGCGCATCCAGGATTCGCCTTCCTGCGTGTCCTTTTTGGTGCCGCCACGGCCATCGAGCAGAAACAGCCCGTAGCGCGCCTGCGCCGCCCGCAGACCGCGTGTTGCGGCCTCGCGGTACAGCTCCGCCGCCGCCGCCGGGTCCGCCTCGGTGCCCTGGCCCTGCTCGGTCATCGCGCCCAGCAGATAAAACCCGGTGGCGAGCCCGGCCGCGGCGGCCAGGCGCATCCACTTGATCGCCTCGTCGTGCAGCGACGGATCGTCCTTGCGCAGCAAGGCGAGGCCGTAGCCGAGATATCCCTGCGGGCAGTCCGCCTCGGCCGATAATTTGTAGAGCCGTTCGGCCTCGTCGAGATCGCGCAGCGATTCCGGGCCGGCGGTGAGGACATAGCCGAGCAGCGCCTGGCCATCGGCCGCGCCCGTCGCCGCGGCCCGGCGTGCCCATACCGCGGCCCGCTCGAAATCGGGCTGGCCCTGCTCGAACGCGCCGAACAGCGCCGCCGAAGGCCGTGCCATCGCGACATCGGCCGCGCTCGCCGCGTTGCTGGCGTCTGGTCCCAGGACCCCCTGGAGGTAGAGCGCCGCAATCAGCGCCGGCGCCTCCTTGTTGCCGTGCTCCGCGGCGCGTTCGAGCCAGAACGCGCCTTCCCGTGCGCTCGCCGGCACGCCGCCGCCCTCGAGATAGGCACGGCCGACGAGATATTCGGCGCGCTCATTGCCATCCCTGGCGAGCGGTGCCAGTTGCGGGAAGGCGGCCGTCCGGTCCCCGGCCGCGATCAGCGCCTCCGCGCGGCGCAAGCGTGCCGCCGGCGAGGCGATACGGCTGGTGATCCGGCTGAACAACCCGCTCATCGTGCGTCCCACCCAATGCGTGGCTTACGGCTCACGGAACGCCTCCGTCGTCGACGGCACGACGCGGCCGAACATGTATTCGATGAAGGTGCGATAGCCGACCACGATGTCTGCCTGGCCCGACATGCCCGGTACCAGCTGGAAGTAGCTCGGCAGGTGATGCATCTCGCTCTTCTCCAGCTTGACCCGCGCCTTGTAATACAACGTGCCGAACGCCGAGGCGGATTGCGAGAGACCGACCGGTTGTGTCAACGCACTGAAAGGGTTGCGCGAGGCATCCGGCTGTATCGACACCACCCGGCCTTCGTAGGTCCCGTGTGTCGTGTACGGAAAAGCGTCCAACTTGATCATGGCCCGTTGCCCTACCGCCACGAACCCGGCATCCTGTGAATCGATCACCGCCTCCGCGATGATATCGGTGTTCGCTGGCGTCAGCGTCACGAGCTGGGCACCCGCGTTCACCACCGAACCGACGTTGGCGACCGCGACATCGAACACCGTGGCGTCGAACGGCGCGCGCAGCTCGGTCATCCTGAAGGACGTCAACGCCCGGGTCAGTGAGTCCTGCACCCCGTAGAGCTTGTCCGACTGGTCTTTCAGCGCCTGTGAGGTGGTGGCAATCCAGGTCTGCCAGGCCGCGTCGCGGTCCGCTATCTTCGATTCCAACGCGCCCTTGTACTGGTCGAGCTGCGCCGTGGCGAAGGCCAGCAGGCGGGTCATCTCGGCCCGCGTATCCGCCGCGCTGATGGTGTTGAGCTGGCTGCCGACGCCAAGTCGCTCGAGGTCCTTCCGCTTGTCCTCGAGTTTGGCGGCATAGGCCAGCCGCTCCTTGTATTGCCGGATGTCGGACTCGCTCTGCTGCACCTGCGCCCGGAGGGCCGCGATCTGCTGGTCGAAGCTCAGCATCTGGGCGGAGATCTCGGCATGGCGCTGGGTGAACAACTGCGCCTGCACCTCGCCGTGCTTGGTGCCATCCGACAAGTACATCCGCCCATCGAATTCGGCGCGCAGGCGGATCGTCTCCTGCGTCAGCGAGGCCACCTGATCCTGATATGACAGCACATCGGCCGTCGAATTGGTCGGGTCGAAGGTCATCAGCAGATCGCCCTTGTGGACGGGCATGCCGGGCTTGACCATCACCTGCTTGATGATCGCCGTTTCGATCGCCGCGAGCGAGGTCTGCGTCTCGGTCGAGATGGTACCCATCGCTCCGGTCACCACGCGATCGATCGGGAACAGCGTCATCACGGCCATCAGCGCCATGAACATCATGAAGATGATGTACGTGGTGTAGCGCGACCGCATCGGCACCGGCTGCGTGAGCTGCGCGGCGGCGGGCGACTCATATTCGAGGACGACCTGCGTTGTGCGTTCGTCCTCGGTATGTCCGGCAACCTCGTTGCCACGGCGGCGCAGGGCCAGGCCGCGGGACGCGCGCGCCGGCTCCGGCGGGGTGGCGGTGTCGGATTTGGATGGTGCGGCCATTTTCCGGTCTTTCCTCAGGAACCGACGCTGGTGGCAAGCGCGGCGCGCGCGCTGCTGCGGAAGCTTTCCATGTGGCGGTTCTGTTGTTGCCAGAGCTGGCGGTAGATCGTGCAGGTTTCGAGCAGCTGGGTATGCGGCCCTATATCGACCATCTTGCCGCGGTCGAGCACCATGATCATGTCGCTGTCGACGAGCGAGGACAGGCGGTGTGACACGATCACCATCGTGCGGTTGGCCGCGATGCGCGAGATGTTGGCGTTCACCAGCGCCTCGCTCTCGGGATCGAGCGCGCTGGTCGCTTCGTCGAGGATGAGGATGCGCGGGTCATGGATCAGGGCCCGGGCGATCGCCAGGCGCTGTCGCTGACCGCCCGAAAGGTTCGGCGAACCTTCCTCGACGATCGTCTCATAACCCATCTGCATGCGTTCGATGAACTCCTCGGCGCCGGCGAGCCGGGCGGCGCGCACGGCGTCGGTCAATGTCAGGCCGGTGCGGCCGGCCAGCAGGTTTTGCCGGATCGTGCCGCGGAACAGGAAATTCTCCTGCAACACCACGCCGAAGCTGCGCCGCAGATGCGCCAGATTGATTTCGCGCAGATCGACGCCATCGATCTTGATCTGGCCCTCGTATTCCCGGTTGATGCCCTGCAGCAGGCGAGTGACAGTCGATTTGCCCGAGCCGCTTCGCCCGACCAGACCGATCACCGTGCCCGGCGGCAGCTCGAAGGAGATATCATCCAGCGCGCGGGACTTGGTGCCCGGATAGGTGAATTTCACGCCGCGGAAGCTGATGGCCCCCTCGAAGCGCGGTCGCAGTCCGGCGCCAGGGTTGACAGTCTCGGGGCGATTATTGAGCACCAGCCCCACCATCATCACCGCGGCCCGCATCTCTTCGAGGTCCTGCAGCAGGCGGGACAGTGAGACCAGTGGCGCGGCGACCCGGCCGGCGATCATCACGAAGGCGACAATGCTGCCGGCCGACACCGCGGCGCCGCTGATCGTCAGGTAGGCGCCCACCAGCATCACGCCGCGCTGCATGAGGGTGTCGAACGGCGAGATCAGCGTCTCGGGCCAGTTGGAGATGTCGTCGAGCCGCCGCTTCCAGAACGCGGCGTCGGCCGCCCGGCGGTCCCATGCCTCGCGCTGCGCGGGCTCCAGAGCGAGCGACTTGATGGTGCGGATGCCGTGCAGCGACTCCACCAGCACGATGTTCTTCTGCACCTCGAATTCCAGCCAGCGTTGATAGATCCGCCGGATCGGCCGGATGAATGAGGCCATAATCATCGCCATGATGCCGCCGAGGGCGAGCACCATCCAGGCCATCGGCACGCTCATCCAGAACAGGACGGGCAGCACAATCACCAGGGTGATCATGTCGAACATGGTGCTGATCATCTTGCCGGTGACGAAACTGCGCACCTTGCTGGTCTGGCCGATGAGGTAGCTGATGCGCCCGGTGGGCGTCCGCTCGAAGAAGTCGATCGGCAGGCCAAGCAGGCGCTTGAAGACGAAGAGGTTCATCTTCAGGTCAAGCCGCAGACCGATGATGGCGGTCAACTGGCGGCGGACGTAGCCAAGCAACGTCTCGAAGGTCAACGCGACGGCGAGCAGAGCGGCGGCCATCCACAAGGTCGAGAGCACCTTGTACGCCATGACCTTGTCGACGACGACCATGGTCAACAGCGCCGGGACCATCGAGAGGAACGACAACACGACCGAGCCCAGCATAATATCGCGCAGGAGGCCGGACTCGGCCATCACTACCCTGCCGAGCCATGCGAGGTTCCACGGCTCATTATCGTCTCGCGTCTCGCGGTCCGGCCGGATCAGCAGAATCTCGCCGCTCCAAAGCTGCGACAGGCGCAACTCGTCGACCGCCACGCCCTCCTGCTCGGTTTCGATCTGCGGGTCCTTCAGCCAGACCACGTTGCGCACCGCGTCCGGCCGCACCATCGCCGCCGCCGTGCCGTCCTTCATCAGCAGGATCACCGCGCCGGGCGACGTCATCTTGAGCAGTTGCTTCCAGGAGACTTGCGCCGCCCGGCACCACAGCCCGCTCTGCGTCACCCATTCCGCCAGCGCCGCCGGGGTCGGCGCCTCGCCCTGCGCGACCCGCAGGTCCTCGCGCGAAAGATCGGCGCCCTGCTCCCGCGCGCCGGCCATGATGGTGCGCAGGCGCAGGTCGAGCGGGGTCACGAAGGCTTCCGGCTCAGGGTCGAAGCCCCGGTCGTTCGGGCCGGTGGCAGGCGAGTTCGGTGGGGCAGCGTCCAAAACAGTAACCTCATCATGCTAGCCGCGGTCGCGGCCCGACAGGGTCGGCGTCGCGGTACATACAATAGCACCAAGCCGGCCCGCCCGGTGCATATCGCGCCGGAGGTCGGAGCCTTGAAACCGATGCCCGCTACCGGGCCACAATTTCACCGGCCGTTCGCCGGCCCAGTCATGCCCGGCACTTATAATGCCAGCTTCTGCAACTCCCAAGCATCACAATTGCTTGCGTTTAAACCATATCCGTGAACCAAAAATTATGAAACCTGGGATGAATCCTCGTTTAGGACGCTGGCGTGGCGCTGCTACCGATGATGGTTCCAGTCCGTGCCGATTTGATTGCGGTCTGCATGGCGGCGTGGCATGCAACACATGCAAGCCGGCCGGCGGCGGCAGGGCCAGGCGGGGTGTTGCACGCCATATCAAATGCTCAGCATATCCATGCGCGGGATATCAATGTTCAACCGCGGAGATCGAACGGGTGACGTCGTCATGAAGGCAATCGAACTGGGCGATTCCGGCCGTGACGTGGTGGTCTGGCAGCGCTTTCTCGCGATGACCTGGTTCGCCGACGCAGAGGATATGCTGCATGGGGAGTTCGACGATGCGACCGACAAGGCGACCCGGGCCTTCCAGGAAGCGTACGGCCTCTTCGGCACCGGCATCGTCGATCGCCTCACCATCGAGACTGCCACGGTGCGTGGCCTCGACGCCGCGGATAGCGCGGTTCCCTGGCAGCCGACGCGCGGGACGGTGGTGTGGTATGTCAGCCTTTTTGCGCTGATCTGCGTGACGATCGTGTCGATATTGACACTGCAGCCCCAAAACGTCGGAGCCGGTGGCGCGTTTTTGTACCCGATCTCGCCAACCCTTGTCCCTGGCTCACCACCACCCCGCAAGTGCCCGGACTGGTTCTGCTGACCAGTCGCGCGGGACGCATGACCGTTCATCGCGCGACGTAGCGGCCCGCGACGAAGGCATCGGACTCCAGCGCCCCGCGCAGCGCCGCCGCGGTCTCCTCGCCGGCATCGACCACCAGGCGGCGAAATGGCGGGCGGCCGGCTCGCGCTTGCGCGACGAAGGCCGCGGTCAGCAACCCGGAAACCGCCGGGCGGGCGCAGCAGGCGCAACCTGCGACATGCGCTGCCCTCCCCGGTGCCGCCTGCACGACGATCACCACGACACCCGGTGGTGGCACAATATCGTGATTGGAAAGGATCGCGTCACCTTCCCGCGCCGAAGATGCCGGCGCGAACACCACATTGATCCGCGAATCGTTTGGCGTATTCATATGCTAGACATAAGGATATCTTTATACGATAACAAGCCATGGATACCCTTCTCACCGCCCTGCGCGCCGCCGCCGAACCCACGCGCCTGCGCCTGCTCGCCTTGGCGGCCGGGGGACAATTCTGCGTGATGGAGTTCGCCGAGATCCTCGGCCAGTCCCAGCCCAGGCTTTCCCGTCATCTCCGCCTGCTCGTCGAGGCCGGTCTGCTGGACCGTGCCCGCGAGGGCGCCAACACCTGGTTCACCCTGCCGCCGGCGGACGCCGCGCCCGGTTCGCTCGCGCGGATCCTGCTGGCGCGTATCCCCGAGGACGACGATGCGCTCGCCGCCGACCGCCGCCACGCCGCCCGCGTACTGGCCGAGCGCGCCCGCGCGGCGTCCGAGGCATTCCAGCGCACCGGAGCGGATTGGGACGAGATGCGCGCGCTGAACCTTGCCGCCGGCGAGGTCGAGCGCGCGTTGCTCGATCTGCTGCCCCCCGCCGCCATCGGGCGGATGCTCGATATCGGCACCGGAACCGGGGCCCTGTTGGAACGTCTGGCGCCCCGCGTCTCCTCGGCCCTCGGCGTCGATGCCAGCCGGGCGATGCTCGCCCTGGCGCGCACCCGGCTTGCCAAACCAGGCCTCGCGCATTGCTCGGTGCGCCATGCCGACATGTACCGGTTACCGCTCGCCGATGCGGGGTTTGACCTCGTGGTGCTGCAAATGGTGCTGCACTACGCGGAGGATCCGTCCGGCGTGCTCGCCGAGGCGGCCCGCGTTCTGCGGCAAGGGGGGCGAGTGGTCGTGGTTGATCTGGCGCCCCACGCCGATACCGCGGTGACCAAGCGCCTCGCCCATCGCTGGCCCGGTTTCTCCGATACCGGGATGCTCGATATTTTCGCCCAGAACGGCCTCAGCATCCACGCCGCGCAAACCGTGCGCGGCCCGCTCGATGTCCGCATCTGGTCCGCCGGCCATGCTGGCCTCCCCGCCCCCGCCGACCTTGCCATGGAAGCCACGCGATGACCCGTCTCTCCCTGCTCGATGCCCTTCGCGAACGCGTTCTCCTCGCCGACGGCGCCACCGGCACCCATTTCCAGGCGATGACGCTGGATATCGATCGCGACTACTGGGGCCAGGAGAACTGCACCGACATCCTCTGCCTCTCCCGTCCCGACCTGGTGCGCGAACTCCACCGCGGCTTCTTCGCCGCCGGCGCCGATATCGTCGAGACCAACAGCTTTGGCGGGTCCCCCATCACGCTCGGCGAGTTCGGCCTGTCCGATCGCGCCTTCGAACTCAACAAGCGCGCCGGCGAACTGGCCCGCGAGGCGGCCGAGATGTTCGCGGATGACCGGCCCCGCTACGTGCTCGGCTCCATCGGCCCCGGCACCAAGCTGCCCTCCCTCGGCAACATCGCGTACGACCCGCTGGAAGACGCCCTCGCCGAGCAGGCACGCGGCCTCATCGCCGGCGGCGTCGATGCGATCCAGATCGAGACCTGCCAGGACCCCCTGCAGATCAAGGCCGCCATCAACGGCGCCAAGCGGGCCCGCGCCGCGGCCGGCACCACCACGCCGATCTTCGTCTCCGTCACCGTCGAAACCACCGGCACACTGCTCGTCGGCCCCGATGTCCCCGCGGCGGCGACCATCGTGCATGCGCTCGATATCCCCGTCCTCGGCCTCAACTGCGCCACCGGCCCGCAGGAAATGGCGGAGCATGTCCGCTGGCTCGCCGCCAACTGGCCCGGCCTGATCTCGCTCATGCCCAACGCCGGCCTGCCGGAACTGGTCGACGGCCAGGCCCATTTCCCCCTCGCCCCTGATGCCATGGCCTCCTGGCTCGAACGCTTCGTGGCGGAAGACGGCGTCAACCTCATCGGCGGCTGCTGCGGCACCACCCGCGCCCATATCTCCGCGCTCGACGCGATGCTCAAGAAGCGCGGCGAACCCCGCCCCGCCCCGGTCGAGCGCCGCTCCATCTGGGTCCCCTCCGTCGCCTCGCTCTACCAGGCCGTGCCGCTCCGTCAGGAGAACGCCTTCTTCGCCATTGGCGAACGCTGCAACGCCAACGGCTCCAAGAAGTGGCGCGAGCTGCAGGAAAAGGCCGATTGGGATGGCTGCGTCGCCATGGGCCGCGAGCAGATCGACGAGGGCTCCCACAGTCTCGATATCTGTACCGCCTTCGTCGGCCGCGACGAAATCGCCGAGATGAATGAGGTGATCACCCGCTTCACCGCCTCGGTGAACTCCCCCCTGGTAATCGACAGCACCGAAACCCCGGTGCTCGAAGCCGCGCTCAAACTCCACGGCGGCAAGGCCATCATCAACTCCATCAACTTCGAAGACGGCGAACGCGCCGCCGCCGACCGCATGATCCTCGCCCGCCGCTTTGGCGCCGCGGTGATTGCGCTGACCATCGACGAAAAGGGCATGGCCAAAACCGCCCAGGAGAAGCTCGACGTCGCCGCCCGCCTGGTTGACTTCGCCTGCACCCAGCACGGCCTCCCGCAATCCGACCTGATGATCGACCCGCTGACCTTCACCATCGCCACCGGCAACGAAGACGACCGCAAACTCGGCGAATGGACGCTCGACGGCATTCGCATGATCCGCGAGCGGTTTCCCGATGTGCAGATCGTGCTGGGCCTCTCCAACATCTCCTTCGGCCTCAACCCCGCCGCTCGCGCCGTGCTGAACTCCGTCTTCCTCGATCACGCCGTTCGCGCCGGGATGACCGGGGCCATCGTCCACGTCTCGAAAATCCGCCCCCTCCACCAGATCGCCGCCGAAGAGGTGCAGGTCTGCGAGGACCTCATCTTCGATCGCCGCCGCGAGGGCTACGACCCCCTGCAACGCCTGCTCGAACTCTTCGCCGACCGCAAAGCCGCCGACGCGGTGAAGAAAAAGCGCGCCGAGACCGTCGAGGGCCGCCTCAAGGACCGCATCGTCGACGGCGACCGCAAGGGCCTCGCCGACGAGCTCGACGAGGCGCTGAAAACCCACGCCCCTCTCGCCATCATCAACGACATCCTGCTCGACGGCATG
>CAIYPH010000495.1 GCA_903928045.1 uncultured Rhodospirillales bacterium | reverse complement strand
CGCCGAAGATCACCCGGCGGTAGAGGTAGAGCATATAGGCCGCGCCGAGGATCATCCCGAGGCTGCCGAGCCCGGCGAGCCAGAAATTCACCTTGAACGCACCGACCAGCACCAGGAACTCACCCACGAAGCCGGCCGTGCCGGGCAGGCCGCAGGAGGCCATGCTGAACAGCATGAAGGCGAAAGCGTATTTCGGCATCCGGCTGGCGAGCCCGCCATAGCGGGCGATCTCGCGGGAGTGGATCCGGTCATACACCACGCCGACGGAGAGAAAGAGCGCCGCCGAAACCACGCCGTGCGAGAGCATTTGGAACAGCGCGCCCGAGATGCCCTGGGCATTCACCGTGAATATGCCGATCGTCACCACGCCCATATGGGCGACCGAGGAATAGGCGATCAGCTTCTTCATGTCGGTCTGCGCGAAAGCGACCAGCGAGGTGTAGATCACCGCCACGACCGACAAAGTGTAGATGAAGGGCGCGAAATTCGCGGTCGCCACCGGCAGCATCGGCACTGAGAAGCGCAGGAACCCATAGGCCCCCATCTTCAGCAGCACGCCGGCCAGGATCACCGAACCAGCGGTCGGCGCCTCGACATGCGCGTCCGGCAGCCAGGTGTGCACTGGCCACATCGGCACCTTCACCGCGAAGGAGGCGAAGAAGGCGATGAACAGCCAGGACTGCATGGTGACAGGAATATTGGTGTGCAGCAGGGTGACGATATCCGTCGTGCCCGCCTGATACCAGATCGCCAGCAGGGCCAGCAGCATCAGCACCGAGCCGGCGAGCGTGTAGAGGAAGAACTTGATCGCCGCATACACGCGGCGCGGCCCGCCCCAGACGCCGATGATCAGATACATCGGGATCAGCACGCCCTCGAAGAACATGTAGAACACGATCGCGTCGAGCGCGGCAAACATGCCCACCATCATCGTCTCGAGGATGAGGAAGGCGATCATGTATTCGCGCACCCGGGTCTGGATGGCGTCCCAGCTCGCGAGGATGCAGATCGGCGTCAGCGCGGTGGAGAGCAGCACGAACAGCACCGAAATGCCGTCCACGCCCAGCTTGTAGCTGATGCCCCATTGCGGCAGCCATGCGGCGTTTTCGACGAACTGGAACCCGCCATCGGCCTGGTTGAACTTCACCCACAGCACGAGCGAGAGGGCGAAGACCACGAGGCTGGTCCACAGCGCACCCCAGCGGGCGTTGGTGGCGACAGTCTCTTCGTCGCCCCGCACCGACATGAGGAACAGCACGCCGGCAATTGGCAGCCAGGTGACGAGCGAAAGGATGGGAAAGCCTGCGGCGTTCATCGCACTCACCGGAAGAGGAGAAACACGCTGACGAGCACGACGAGCCCGATCAGCATCGTGAAGGCATAGACCGCGATGGAGCCGGTCTGCAGACGTGACGCCCGCGCCGCGCCGCCCGTCGTCAGCGAAGCCAAACCGTTGGGGATGCCATCGATGATGGTGGCATCGCCGACCAGCCACAGGCCGCGCGACAGCGCGATCAGCGGCCGGACGATCACCGCGTCATACAGCTCGTCGAAATACCATTTGTTCAGCAGGAACAGGTAGATCGGGCGGAAGCTCTGCGCGAGCTGCGCCGGTACATTGGGCATGCCGATATACAGCACATAAGCCACCGCAATACCCACGACGCCCGCGATAGTCGGCGCGAGGCCCACCCAATGCGGCACCTCATGCATCGCGTGGAGCACGTGGTTGGCAGGGCCGTTGAAAATCGCGGCACCCCAGAAATGCTCCCAATGCTCGCCCAGCACCTGCTCATGGAAGGCCCAGCCGGTCACCACCGCGCCGACTGCGAGCAGAATGAGCGGCACGGTCATCACCGCGGGGCTCTCATGGGCATGGTCATAGGCGTGCTGATCGGCGGGCTTGCCGTGGAATGTCATGATTAGCAGGCGCCAAGAGTAGAAGGCGGTCAGGAAGGCCGCGATCAGGCAGCACCAGAACCCGTAGCTGCCGGCGGCGGAATGCGCGGCATAGGCGGCCTCCAGGATCGCGTCCTTGGAATAGAACCCGGCGAAGGGCGGCACGCCGGCCAGCGCGAGCGACCCGATCCACATCACCGTCGCGGTGAGCGGGATCTTGCGCGCCAACCCGCCCATCTTGCGGATGTCCTGCTCGTCGGACATCGCGTGGATCACCGAGCCGGCTGAGAGGAACAGCAGCGCCTTGAAGAAGGCATGCGTCAGCAGATGGAACACCGAGGCTTGATAGGCGCCGACGCCGGCTGCGACGAACATGTAGCCGAGTTGGGAACAGGTCGAGTAGGCGATGATGCGCTTGATGTCATTCTGCACGCAGCCGACGGTCGCGGCGAACAGCGCCGTCGAGGCGCCCATGAAGGTGATGAAGCCGAGCGCGGCGGGCGCGAATTCCAGCACCGGCGAGAAGCGCGCCACCAGGAACACGCCGGCGGTCACCATCGTCGCGGCATGGATGAGGGCGGAAACCGGGGTCGGCCCCTCCATCGCGTCGGGCAGCCAGACATGCAGGCCAAGCTGCGCCGATTTGCCCATCGCGCCGATGAACAGCAGGATGCCGATCACCTCGAAGGCCGGCCACTTGCCGAACAGCACGTAGGTGTCGGCCTGGTGCTTGGCGACCGAGGCGAAGATCGTGCTGAACTCGATCGAGCCGAAGGTGACGAACACCAGCGCGATGCCGAGCGCGAAGCCGAGATCGCCCACGCGGTTGACCAGGAAAGCCTTGATCGCCGCGGCGCAGGCGGAGGGTTTGTGATACCAGAAGCCAATCAGCAGGTAGCTGG
>CAIYPH010000494.1 GCA_903928045.1 uncultured Rhodospirillales bacterium | reverse complement strand
TTTTTTGGTTCTTTTTGTTCACAAAAAGAACATGCTTCCCGTCCGCGTGCTTCGCCCTCCTCACCAGAGAGGGCGAAGCGACCGGCTAACGCGTGTGTCTGGCGTTATAGTCCACGCACGATATCCAGCGTCGGCCCGATCTCCGGCCGGCGGGTGTAGTCGGGGTCGGCTTCGGCCGAGACGACAATGCCGTCACGGCCGATCACCAGGCGGGCCGGGATCGACAAGGTCCAGCTATCATCGCCGTTGAAGCGCGGCAGATCGACGCCGATCTTCTGGTAGACCTCGATCAAGCGATCCGGCAGACGGAAGGCCAGGCCATAGGCCACGCCCACCGTGTTCCCGGGGTCGGTGAGGATCGGGTAGTCAAGCGATTGTTTCTCCGCGCCCGGCCCGGTGAAGGCCTGGAGTTGCGGGGATAGCACGACGAGGCTCGCGCCCATCGCGGTCAGGTCAGACAATACTGCGCGCAAAGCATCCAGCTCATGTCGGCAGTACGGTCACCAGAAGCCGCGGAAGACGCTGAGGACGACGGGCCCCTTGGCGCGCAGGGCGGCAAGGGAGACCGGCACGCCGTGCTGGTCATTCAGCGTGAAATCCGGCGCCATGGCACCGGGCTTGATGACGCGATCGAGGATGCCGGACCCGCGCAACTCCGCGGTGGCCCCCTCCATGATCGCGCGCAGCTCCGGCGGCAGGCGTTTGGCGGACGCCTCCCGCGTGGCCGCGAGCTTTGCTTCAAGGCTCATGATTGCTCCTGTTGTTGTGGACACGCCGCCGCGCAAACGTAGTGACGCCGAACTACGACTCGCGAGACGGCGTGACGTTACAGCGAACCCCTTGCCGTGGCACGGCAAGGGCAGGCAAACTCGCCCTCAATGATCGACGCCCGAACAGCCCTGGATGCCATCGGACAATTGCCCGACAGCGAGATCGATCTCGCCGGTGCGGCCCTGCAACTCGCCCGCGCCGATGCGCCCGATGCGGACTGGACCGGCGCCGCCGCCCATCTCTCCGAACTCGCCCGAGGCGCCGTCGCCCTCGCCGGCGAGCTCGAAGCCCCCCGCCTCTCCCAACGCGCCCGCGCGCTGCGCCAACTCCTAGTCGAAGGGCATGGCTATGCCGGGGACGCGGTGACGTATGACGACCTGGCCAACGCCAATCTCATCCGCGTCATCGAACGCCGCCAGGGCCTGCCCGTGGCGCTCGGCATCCTCTGGCTCCACGCCGCCCATGCCGCAGGGTGGGACGCCCACGGGCTCGATTTCCCTGGGCATTTCCTCATCGGCCTCGCCGGCAAGAAGGACCAGCTGGTGATCGACCCGTTCTCCGGCGGCACCACCCTCTCCGCCACCGACCTGCGCACCCTCGTCAAACAAGTCGAAGGCGAAACCGCCGAACTCCGCCCCGGCCTGCTCCGCCCCATGTCCCGCCGCGCCGTGCTGCTCAGGTTGCAAAACAACATCCGCAGCCGCCACCTTCAGGCCGGACACCTGCGCGACGCGCTCACCAGCACCGAAGCCATGCTCGCCATCGCCCCCGATGACGCCCGCCTGCAACGCGACTCCGCCGAGTTGCGCGCGCGCCTGAACTAGGGTTTTGTGCGGCCTCGATTGAAGGAAGAAAGGCCAGGGGCGCTGCCCCTGGACCCCGCTGGGGGCTGAGCCCCCAGACCCGCATCCGTTTAAGAGGATGCCAGACGGGAGAAGGGGGACGACTCGGTGGTTGCAACCTCGGAGTAGGCCCCCTTCTCCCGTCTGGCATCATTCCTTCAAATGCATGAGGTCCAGGGGCTCGGCCCCTGGCGGGGGTCGAGGGGGCAGCGCCCCCTCGCCTTGCCTTCCCTCCAGTCGGGGGACGAACAAAACCTAGTGTCAGGAGGCGTGCTGTGGCGTTGCGGGTAGCGGTTCAGATGGATCCGATCGAGAGCATCAACATTGACGGGGATTCCTCGTTTGCGTTGATGTTGGCGGCGCAGGCCCGCGGGCATCGGTTGTGGCATTACGAGGTGCGGCATCTGGTGTTGCGCGAGGGCCAGATGAAGGCGGGTGCGGCGCGCGAGGAGCGCTTGTTCGCGCGGGCGCGGCCGGTGACGGTGCAGCGCGTGAAGGGTGCGCATTGGACGTTCGGCCCGGAGGAGATCCTGGATCTCGCGACGATGGACGTGATCCACATGCGCCAGGACCCGCCGTTCGACATGGCCTACATCACGGCGACGCATCTGCTGGAGCACATCCATCGCGATGATGGCACGGGCACGCTGGTGGTGAACAACCCGGTGAGCGTGCGCAACGCGCCGGAGAAGCTGCTGGTGACGCACTTCCCCGAGTTGATGCCGCCGACGATGGTGACCTGGGATGTCGAGGCGATCCGCGGCTTCCGCGCCACGCATAAGGACATCGTGGTGAAGCCGTTGTTCGGCAATGGCGGCGCCGGGGTGTTCCTGATCCGGCATGACGATCCGAATTTGAACTCGTTGCTGGAGATGCATTTCGCCCGCTCGCGCGAGCCACTGATGATCCAGCGCTACGAGCCGGCGGTGCGCCAGGGCGACAAGCGGATCATCCTGATCGACGGCGAGCCGGTGGGCGCGATCAACCGCGTGCCGGCGGCGGGCGAGGCGCGCAGCAACATGCATGTCGGCGGGCGGCCGGAGAAGATCGGGCTGACGCCGCGCGATCTGGAGATCTGCCGCCGCATCGGGTCGACGTTGAAGGCGCAGGGGCTGATTTTCGTCGGCATCGACGTGATCGGCGACTACCTCACCGAGATCAACGTGACCTCGCCGACCGGGTTGCAGGAGATCGCCCGGTTTGACGGGACGGATCTGGCGTCGGGCATCTGGGACTGCATCGAAGCTAAACTCAGGAGAGCGTAACCACCAGCGCGTCCGCCATCACCACGCCCTGCCCTTCCCGCAGCACGATCAGGGGGTTGATCTCGGCCTCGCAGACGGCGTCGATGCCGGCGAGGCGGGAAGCGGCGACGATGGCGGCGGCCAGGGCGTCGAGATCGCCGCGCGGCAGGTTGCGGTAGCCGCGGGCGGGGGCGAGGCCCTTCACTTCGGCGATCATGGCGTGGGCGGTGGCGAGATCGACCGGGGCGCGGCGCAGCGTGACGTCACGGTAGATCTCGGCCAGCACGCCGCCGGCGCCGAGCGCGATGACGGGGCCGACCAGCGGGTCGCGCCGATAGCCGATGATCGCCTCGCCGACGCCCTTGGCCATGGGCTCGGCGATGAAGCCGGTGATGGCGGCGCCGTGGCGGACGGTCATGTCGGCGGCGGTGGCGCGCAGGGCGGCTGCATCGGCGATGTTGAGGGCGACCAGGCCGGCCTCGGTCTTGTGTGCGATGGCCGGCGAAACCGCCTTCAGCGCCACGGGGTAGGCAAGCGGCGGCGGGGCGGCGGGGTCGATGGGGGCCGCGCGGTCGGGGATGCCCAGCGCCGCGAACACCGCGCGGGCGGAGGGTTCGTCGCGCGCGGGGAGCAAAGCAGCGGCGGCGCTCACATCGCCGGGTTCCGGGCGGGCGGCGGGGGGCCGCCAATCCAGATAGCCGCGCACGGCATCCGCGCAGGCCTCGGGCGTGCGGAAGGCGGCGATACCGGCCTCGGCCAGCAGTTTCAGCGAGGCGGTGGCCTCCGGCAGCAGGAATGCGGCGATCGGGTTCCGTCCGGTGGCCGCCAGCGCGCCGGCGAAGGGGTCCTGCGGGCGGAACTGGGCCGAGGAGCCGACCACGGCG
>CAIYPH010000493.1 GCA_903928045.1 uncultured Rhodospirillales bacterium | reverse complement strand
CCTCGGCGCCTCCCTCCTCACCCTGCTCGCCGCCCCGCAGGCCCACGCCGCCGCGCCCAATTTCGTCACCGCCTGGACCGCCTCCGCCCATGGCCCCTACCCCGTCGGCAACCCCACCGCCCAGCCCGAGCTGCGCTTCGCCTTCCCCTCGCCGGAAGCCGGCGCGCGCGACCAGACCTTCCGCCTCATCGTCCGGCCGGACATCTGGGGCGGCCAGGCGCGCATCCGCCTCTCCAACGCCTTCGGCACCAAGCCGGTCACCTTCGATGGCGTGTTCATCGGCCTGCAACTCAGCGGCAGCGCGCTCCTGAAAGGCAGCAACCGGCCGGTCACCTTCGACAAGAAGACCAGCATCACCATCGCCCCCGGCGGCTCCGCGGTGAGTGACCCGGTGGCGCTGCCCTTCGTGAAATCCGCCGATGACCCGATGCTCGCCGGCCGCCGCCTCGCCGTTTCCTTCCATGTCGCCGGCGAAAGCGGGCCGATGACCTGGCACGCCAAGGCGCTGACGACCTCCTACATCAGCCCCCCCGGCAGCGGCTCCATGGGCGGCGACGTCACCGAGGCCGGTTTCCCCAACTCCACCACCTCCTGGTATTTCCTCGACGCGCTGGACATGGATGCGCCGCAGGGCACCAAGGCGATCGTCGCGTTCGGCGACTCCATCACCGACGGCACCGCCTCCACCATAAACGGCGATGACCGTTGGGCCGACGTGTTCTCCCGCCGCCTGCACGCCGCCTATGGCAACCGCTTCGCCGTGGTGAACCAGGGCATCGGCGGCAACATGGTGATCGGCCCGGCGGACTATTCCGCCGCCAAGCCGGCAAACGGCGGCCCGGCCGCGCTGCAACGCCTGGAGCGCGACATCGTCAGCCTCTCCGGCGTCGGCGCGGTGATCTGGCTCGAAGGGATCAATGATTTCGGCAACGCCGGCGCCTCCGCCGATGCGGTGATTGCCGGCGTGCGCGACGGGGTGAAGCGCCTGCGCGCCCGCATCCCCGGCGTGCGCATTTTCATGGCGACGCTGACCTCCTCGCTCAACAGCACCAATGGCGGCTACGGCGCCTTCCCCATCGAGGAAAAGCGCCGCCTGTTCAACCAGTTCGTGCGCACCGCCGGCATCTTCGACGGGGTGGTGGATTTCGATGGCGCCACCTTCGAGCCCAAGACCGGCGAACTGAAAGAAAGCTACCAGCCCAACTCCTCCACCGGCGGCCCCGGCGACAAGCTGCATCCCAACCGCGCCGGCTATCTCGCCATGGGCAACGCCATCGACCTCAAGATGATCGCGGGGAAATAATGTCACGCATCCTTACCGTCGGCGTCGCCCAGCTCGGCCTGATCAGCCGCGCCGAATCGCGGCAGGACGTCGTGCTCCGCCTCCTCGCCATGCTGGAAGACGCCGCCCGCATGGGCAGCGATCTCGTGGTGTTCCCCGAAGCCGCGCTCACCGCCTTCTTCCCGCACTGGGCCATCGAGAGCGAGCAGGAACTCGATTCCTGGTTCGAAACCCAGATGCCCAACGCCGCCGTGCAGCCGCTGTTCGAGGCCGCCCGCCGCCTGCGCGTCGGCTTCCACCTCGGCTACGCCGAACTCACCCGCGAAGATGGCCGCAAGCGCCGCTTCAACACCTCCATCCTCGTCGGCCAGGACGGCGAGATCATCGGCAAGTACCGCAAAATCCATTTGCCCGGCTACGACGCGCCCAGGCCAGGCGAGCCGTTCCAGAACCTCGAGAAAATGTATTTCGAGGTCGGCAATCTCGGCTGGCCGGTATGGGAGGCCTTCGGCGGCCGCATCGGCATGATGATCTGCAATGACCGCCGCTGGCCCGAGGCCTATCGCGTGATGGGCCTGCAAGGGGTCGAACTCATCGTGCTCGGCTACAACACCCCCGTCCACAACCCCGCCATGCCGCAGACCGACGACCTCGGCAATTTCCACAACCACCTCGTCATGCAGTCCGGCGCCTACCAGAACGGCACCTGGGTGGTCGGCGCGGCCAAGGCGGGCGTCGAGGAGGGCGTCGACCAGATCGGCCAGTCCTGCATCATCGCACCCTCCGGCGAAATCGTCAGCCAATGCACCACGCTCGGCGATGAACTCCAGGTCGCCCGCTGCGATCTCGATCTATGTACCTCCTACAAGACCTCGATCTTCAACTTCGCCAAGCACCGCCGGCCGGAGCATTATCGGTTGATTACCGAACGCACCGGCGCGGGAGAGATCTTGGGGAGGTAGGGAAGGAAGCGCTTCTTTTTTGGAAAAAAAGAAGCAAAAAACTTTGGCTCTATTCTCGTATTCTATGCGTAGGTCTGAATTGCGGCGTTGAGACATGCTCTTGGTGTT
>CAIYPH010000492.1 GCA_903928045.1 uncultured Rhodospirillales bacterium | reverse complement strand
TTTTTTGGTTCTTTTTGTTCACAAAAAGAACATTCTTTCTTCTCTAAATATGTGCTTGGAAAGAAATATATAAATAATTCTCTGCCATATGAGAATCTATATTTCAATTTTTCGAACTAAAATGAAGTTTTTTCAGTTCCACACCATTAGCGTACTCGGCCTCGATGATTGGGAGCGATAGGCCCCCAAACGGATAAAAATTTTTTGCTTCTTTTTTTCAAAAAAGAAGCGCTTTCCTCCCCCCGGGGTGACAAGCTCGGCGGTTTGCGCTCAGGTGCGGCGAGCCGGGAGGGCCGCCATGACCGAGGTTACCATCTACCACAACACCGCCTGCTCGACGTCGCGCAAGACGCTGGAGCTGCTGCGTGGGCGGGGGATTGCGCCTCGGGTGGTGGAGTATCTCAAGGCGCCGCCGGACCGGGCGACGCTGGAGGCGATCCTCGCCGGGCTCGGCATGCGGCCATCGCAGCTGCTGCGGCGCAAGGGCGGGAAGGTGGCGGAGCTGGGGCTGGATCGGCCGGATGTCGGGGAGGAGGCGATCCTGGCGGCGATGCTGGCGCATCCCGTGCTGATGGAGCGGCCGGTGGTGGTGACGGCGAAGGGGGCGCGGATCGGGCGGCCACCGGAAGCGGTGCTCGAGATTCTGGGCTGAGACGATGAAATCCGACATGCCGCGCGTGGTGCTGTGGATGCTCGGCACGCTCGCCTCGTTCGTGGTGCTGGCGGTGTCGCTGCGCGCGCTGACCGGGGCGGCGGCGGGGGCGCTGACGGTGTTCGAGGTGCTGGCGCTGCGCAATATCGGCGGCATCGTCATCCTCGGCGCCTGGGCGCTGCTGCGGGCACGGGACGGCATCGGCGCGCCCCGACCGCTGTGGCTGCACGCCACGCGCAACGTGTTCCACTTCGCCGGCCAGGCGCTGTGGACGACGGGGCTGACACTGCTGCCGATCGCCACCGTGTTCGCGCTGGAATTCACCGCGCCGGCCTGGACGGTGGTGCTGGCGGTGCTGTTCCTTGGCGAGCGGCTGACGGCTGGGCGGGTGGGTGCGGTGGCGCTGGGCTTCGTCGGCGTGCTGATCATCCTGCGGCCGGGGCTGGGCGCGTTCGATCCGGCGGGGCTGATCGTGCTGGCGGCCGCGGCGATGTTCGGGGTGCAACTGATCACCACCAAACGGCTGACCGGCAGCAACACGGTGTTGAATATCCTGTTCTGGATGAATGTGATGCAGCTGCCGATGTATCTGGCGGCGGCGGGGCTGACCGGGCGGGCGCCGTGGATCTTCCCGCATCTGACGGCGCCGATGATCCCGGCGCTGATCGGGCTGTGCACCAGCGGGCTGCTGGCGCATGTGTGCGTGACCAACGCGTTCCGCCATGGCGACGCGATTGTGGTGGTGCCGCTCGACTTCCTGCGCGTGCCGCTGATCGCGGTGGTCGGCGTGTTTCTCTATGGCGAGCGGTTCGACCCGATGGTGCTGTTGGGCGCGGTGGTGACGGCGGCGGGCATCCTGTGGAATATCCGGGCGGAAACGCGGAGGAGTTGAGAGGTGTTCCAGTTCGCCTATCGGCGTTCCGAGGACCAGGACCAGGCGCGGCCGGTGCTGCATGACGTGGTGGTGGTCGGCGCCGGGCCGGTTGGGCTGACGCTGGCGCTCGACCTGGCGCAACGCGGGCGGCGGGTGGTGCTGCTCGACGACGCCGACCGGATCGGCGAGGGCTCGCGGGCGATCTGCTTTTCGAAGCGTGCGCTGGAGGTGTGGGACCGGCTGGGGGTGGCGGCGCCGATGCTGGCGAAGGGCGTGCAATGGCGGGTCGGCAAGGTGTTTCTGGGGGAGGAGCAGGTCTACCGGTTCGACCTGCTGGCGGAGGCGGGGCACAAGATGCCGGCCTTCATCAACCTGCAGCAGTATTACGCCGAGGCCTTCCTGGTGGCGCGCGCCGCGGAGATGCCGGGGATCGATCTGCGATGGAAGAATAGGGTGACCGGGGTGGCCGATCGCGGCGATCACGTGGCGCTCGCGGTGGAGACGCCGGAGGGGGAATATCGGCTGGCGGCGCGCTATGTGATCGCCTGCGACGGGGCGCGTTCGCCGATCCGCGGCATGGTGGGCGCGGCGTTCATCGGCGAGACCTTCGAGGACCAGTTCCTGATCGCCGAC
>CAIYPH010000491.1 GCA_903928045.1 uncultured Rhodospirillales bacterium | reverse complement strand
CGCGCATCAAGCCGGGCTGGCCGGTTGCCCCGCCGATCCTCGAGGAAATCTACAACATGCAGGACGCGCTGGCCTTCGGCGGCGCCGCCATCTCGCTGCTGAACCACGCCGATCGCGTGCGCTCCGCCTGCATCGCCCAGCTTGTCAACGTGATCGCGCCGATCATGACCGAGACCGGCGGCCCGGCCTGGCGGCAGACCATCTTCTGGCCCTTCGCCGACTTCACCAACCACGGCCACGGCGAGGTGCTGCGCGCCCACGTGAAATCCGACACCTACGACACCCACTACTTCGACCCCGCGGGAATGGATGACGAGGTCCGCACCAAGGTCGACGACGTCCCCTACCTCAAGCTCGCGGCCGTCCATGGCGCCGATGGCGGCCTCACCCTGTTCCTCCTCAACCGAGACCTTGAAGGGCCCATGCAGGTCTCGATCGACGCCCGCAGCTTCCCGCCCCTCGCCCTTGCCGCCGCCACCACGCTGCATGATGCCGATCTCGATGCGGTCAACACCAAGGACAACCCCAACCGCATCACCCCTCAACCGCTCGAAGCGGTCTCCATCGACAACACACACATCACCACCACGCTCCCGCCGGCGTCATGGAGCATCATCCGTCTCCGTCCGGCGTAAGCGGCCGTCGGGGATCACAGGGTTTCGAACAGGCCCAGCATGAGGCGGGTGCGCGGGATGAGCGACGAGACATAGAGCTGCTCGTAGTGGGTATGGCCGCCCTTGCCATCCACGCCGAGCCCGTCGAGGGTGGGAGCGATGGCGGCGGTGAAATTGCCGTCGCTGCCACCGCCGGTGGCGATGTCCTTAAGTTCGAAGCCGATAGTGGCCGCGATCAATTTGGCGTGTTCGAACAGGGCGGTGATTTCAGCGCCCTTCTCGTAGCCGGGGCGATTGAGGCCGCCGGAGATTTCCAGCGTGCAGCCGGGGTCGTAGGGTTTGAGCGCGAGGAAGCGGGCGATCGCCTGTTCGGCGATTTCGGGATTGGGCACCCGCATGTCGATTTCGGCGCGGGCTTCGTCTGCCACCACGTTGGCGCGGGTGCCGCCGCTGATGACGCCGACATTCAGCGTGAGGCCGGTCGCGTAGTCGGTCATCGCCTCGATATCGAGGATTTGCCGGGCGAGTTCCTTGATGGCGCTGCGGCCATCCTGGTGGCGGGCGCCGGAATGGGCGAGTTGGCCGCGCACAATGATATCGAACCGGGCGACGCCTTTGCGGGCGGTGACGATGCGGCCGCCTTCGCGAGCGGGCTCGGTGACCAGCACGGCGACCGCGCGGCGGGCTTCGCGCTCGATGTGCTCGCGCGAGGTCGGGCTGCCGACTTCTTCTTCGGAAACAAAGAGATGGCGGATCGGGCGGTTCGTGGTGCGACCAGCGCGCACGAGGTGGCGCATGGCGGCGAGCGGCAGATAGGCGCCGCCTTTCATGTCGTAGATGCCAGGCCCGTAGGCGATGTCGCCTTCGACGCGGAAGGGCAGTTTCTCATCGATGATCCCGAGGTCATGCACGGTGTCGATATGGCTCAGCACGAGAATGCCAGGCTCGTCGTCGCTGCCCCAGGGGGAGGTGACGAGCACATGGTCGCCGAATCCGTCGCGGCCGGGGATGCGCTGCACCTTGGCGCCAATGGCGGCGTAGTCGGCGATCACCTTATCGGCCATGCGGTTGACCGAGGCGGCATCCGTGGTGGGGCTTTCGATTTCCACCCATTCGCGAATGCCGGCGAGGATTTCGGCGCGGTCGAGGGCGGGTTCGTTGGTGTCGGGCATCTTGCTCTCCTGTTCCGGGCGAATCCTAGGCGGCACGCCGGGCCGCGCCAACCCTGTGGTTGACCTGGGGGGAGGGAAAACTTTAGGGTTAAAACATCATCGTCGGGGGAACTGGAATGACCGAGCGCGAGGACGTCGTGCGCAGCGGAATGCCACCGCGGTCGGCATGGCCGGATATGATCTTCACCCTGCCGGAGCTGCACTACCCCGACCGGCTGAACGCGGTGCGGGAGCTGCTCGACCGCTGGCTCGACACCAGCCACCGCGATGCCCCCTGCGTGATTTTCGCGGGGGGCCAGTGGAGCTACGCCGAATTCGCCGCCCGCATCAACCGCATCTGCAACGTGCTCGTCTCGCATTTCGCCGTACAGCCGGGGCAGCCCGTGCTGATCCGCGCGCCGAACGGGCCGATGGCGGCCGCCTGCATTCTCGCGGTGATGAAGATCGGCGCGGTCGCGGTGCCGACCATGCCGATGCTCCGCGCGCGGGAACTCGTCTATCCCCTCAACAAGGCCCGCATCGCCCTGGCGCTGTGCGACGCCCGGTTGGTGGCGGATCTCGACGCGGCCCGGGGAGAGGCGCCCGACCTCGCGACCATCCTGCCCTTCAATACCGATGCACCCGGCAGTCTCGATGCCCTGATGGCCGAAGTGCCCGACACGTTCCAGGCCGCCGACACCGCGGCCGAGGACGTCGCGATGATCGCCTTCACCTCGGGCACCACCGGTGAGCCCAAGGGCACCATGCATGTCCATCGCGATATGCTGGCGACCTGCGACTCCTATGGCAAATACGTGCTGCGCGCCGATGCGTCGGACCGCTTCATCGGCTCGCCCCCTTTGGCGTTCACCTTCGGCTTCGGCGGCCATATCCTGTTCCCCCTGCGGGTCGGTGCGTCGACCATCCTGCTGGAGCGGGCCGGGCCGGATGACCTGATCGACGCCATTCCGCGCTATCGCCCCACCATCACCTTCACCGCCCCGACCGCCTATCGCGCCATGCTGGCCAAACGCGGCGAGGCGGATTTCTCCAGTCTGCGCAAATGCGTCTCCGCCGGCGAGCATCTGCCCAAGTCGACCTTCGAGGCGTGGCGCGAGGCCACGGGCATTGCCATGATGGACGGCATCGGTTCAACCGAAATGCTGCACATCTTCATCGGCTCGCCGCCCGAGGAGGCGCGGCCCGGCTCCACCGGACGGGCGGTTCCCGGCTACGAGGCCCGCATCATCGATGCCGAGGGCAAGCCGATGCCCGATGGCACGCCGGGCCGCCTTGCCGTACGGGGGCCGACCGGTTGCCGCTACATGGCCGACGCACGGCAGGCGGTTTATGTGCAGAACGGGTGGAACGTCACCGGGGATAGTTTCATCCGGGATGCCGAAGGGTATTTCTGGTACCAGGCGCGCAACGATGACATGATCGTCTCCTCCGGCTACAACATCGCCGGCCCCGAGGTGGAGACGGTGCTGCTGCAACATCCCGCCGTCGCTGAATGCGCGGTGGTCGGGCTGCCCGATGCGGCGCGCGGCATGCTGGTCACCGCGGTTGTCGTGCTTGCCCCCGGCTACGCCGGCGATGCCGACATGACGGAGGCCTTGCAGGCGCACGTCAAGCAAAGCATCGCCCCCTATAAATACCCCCGCGCCATCGTCTACCGCGACGCCCTGCCGAAAACCCCCACCGGGAAGTTGCAGCGCTTCCTGCTGCGGGTGGAACTTAGCGCGAAGGCCTGATCGCTTTCGGGTTGTGGGTCTTCGGCCGGGTCTTCAGTTTCATCTCCTCGATCTCGGCGACGTCCTGCTGCGCGGTGCGGAACAATTGGGAGCGGCCGGGCTCATACTGCGCCGGCGCCTGATGGCCGCGCACGCCGTACTGGGCGGCGGCCTTCAGGGTGAAATAGGGATCGGCCAGATGCGGCCGGCCGAGCGCCACGATATCGGCGCGCCCGGCGGCGAGGATGGTGTTCACCTGGTCGGCACTGGTGATGTTGCCGACGCACATGGTGGCGATCCCCGCCTCGTTGCGGATCTGGTCGCTATAGGGCGTCTGGAACATCCGCCCATAGACCGGCGCTGATTCGGGCGTGGTCTGTCCGGTCGAGACATCGACGAGATCACAACCCAACTCGGCGAAGGCGCGCGCGATCTCCACCGACTCCGCATCGGTGATCCCGCCCTCCTGCCAGTCCGTCGCGGAAATGCGCACTGACATCGGCTTGGCCTCAGGCCATTCCGCCCGCATGGCGCGGAACACCGCCATCGGAAAGCGCAGCCGATTCTCCAGGCTGCCGCCGAAGCGGTCGGTGCGGCGATTGGTCAGCGGCGAGAGGAAGCTTGCCAGCAGGTAACCGTGGGCGGCGTGCATCTCCAGCATGTCGAACCCGATCCGCGCGGCACGCTGTGTGGCGGCGACGAAATCGGTGGTGATGCGGGCCATGTCGGCTTCCGTCACCTCATGGGGTACCTGGCTATCGGGGTAATAGGGGATCGGCGAGGCCGCCATCACCGGCCAGGCGCCCTCGGCGAGCGGGCGGTCCATGCCCTCCCACATCAGCTTGGTCGCGCCTTTCCGCCCGGCATGGCCGAGCTGGAGGACGATTTTTGTGCGGCTGGAGTCATGGACGAAATCCACCACCCTTTGCCAGGCCGCCTCATGCGCGTCATTCCACAGCCCTGCGCAGCCCGGGGTGATGCGGGCGTCATGGGAAACGCAGGTCATCTCGGTGAACATCAGCCCGGCGCCGCCGATGGCGCGCGAGCCGTAATGCACGAAATGCCAATCGCCGATCAGCCCGTCCGCCGCCGAATACATACACATCGGTGACACGGCGGCGCGGTTCTCCACCACCATGTCGCGAAGCGCGAAGGGCTGGAACATTGGCGGCACCGGCTTCTTGAGATTGGCCGGCAGATTCCGCGCCGCCACCGTTTCGGCGAACATGCGGTCCACCTCGTCGACGAAGCCGGGGGCGCGGCGATGGAGGTTGTCGTAGGTGATGGATTTCGAGCGTGTCATCAGCCCGAAGGCGAATTGGCGGGGGTCCATGTCCCAGAACCGCTCGACATGCTCGAACCACACCAGCGACACCTCGGCGGCATGCTGGATGCGCTCCACGTCGTCCTTGCGGGTGGCGTCGAAATGGGCGAGGGCGGCGGGCACGCTGTCAGTGGCGCGGAAGGATTCGAACAGCGCGATGGCATCCTCCATCGCCAGCTTGGTGCCCGAGCCGATGGAGAAATGTGCGGTGGATTTGGCATCCCCCAGCAGCACCACATTATCCATCGTCGCGCGCTTGTTGCGCACCGCGGGGAAGCGCCGCCACATCGAGCGGTTGGTGATCAGCGCGTGGCCGGCGAGATCCTCGGCGAAAACGCCCTCGAGGAAGCGCGCCGATTCCTCCTCGCTCAGCGCCCCGAGCCCGCTCTTCTCGAAGCAATCGGCCGAGGTCTCCAGGATCCAGGTCGAGCGGCCCGGCTCATACTGGTAGGCGTGGGCGATGAACACGCCGTGCTCGGTTTCGCGGAAGGAGAAGGTGAAGGCATCGAGCGGGCGGGTCGAGCCCATCCAGGTGAAGCGGTTGGGCCGCAGGTCGATCGAGGTGCCGAAATGCGCGCGGTTGCCCTCGCGTACGAAGGAGTTGATGCCGTCACAGGCGACGATGAGGTCGGCATCCTCGAACTCGTCGAGGCTCTTGATGTCGGACTGGAAATGCAGCTGCACGCCGAGTGCGGCGGCGCGATCCTGCAGCAACATCAGCAGCGTGCGGCGCGAGCAGCCGCAGAAGCCGTTGCCACCGATGCGGTGGGTGGTGCCTTTGAAGCGGATCTCGATATCGTCCCAGTAGGCGAAATTCTCGGTGATCTTGCGGTAGCTCTCGCGGTCGTATTTCTCGAACGTGTCGAGCGTCGCGTCCGAGAACACCACGCCGAAGCCGAACGTGTCGTCCGGGCGGTTGCGTTCCCACACCTCGATGTCGCAGTCCGGGCGGGCGTTCTTCATCAGGATCGCGAAATACAGCCCGGCCGGGCCGCCGCCGAGAATCTTGATCCGCATGCGCGCCGCTCCTGTGGACATCGACACGGATATTTTAAGCTTGAAAGATAGCCGCTGCAATGGTGGGATACGGGGGCAATCGATGCAACCGGCAGGAGAGCGAATGGAACCGTCTGGCCGCCACGCGCTGGTCACCGGGGGGGCGCGCGGCATTGGGGCCGCGATCGCGCGGCGGCTGAGCGAGGCTGGCGCGCGGGTGACGATTATTGGGCGGGACGAGGCGGCGTTGCGGGCGGCGGTCGAAGCCGGTGTGGGCGAGCGGTTCGCGGTGATGGATGTCACCGACGAGACCTCGGTCACCCTCGGGCTTGCCGATGCCGAGGCGGCGGGCGGGGAGATCGACATCCTGGTCAATAACGCGGGCGGGGTCGAGACGGCTCCTTTCGTGCGGCTGGGACGGACGATGTGGGACCGGATGATCGCGACCAATCTCACTTCGGTCTACACGATGACCCAGGCGGTGCTGCCCGGGATGATCGGGCGGGGCTTTGGGCGGATCGTCAATATCGCCTCCACCGCCGGACTGCATGGTTATCCCTATGTCGCGGCCTATGTGGCGGCGAAGCATGGGGTGGTCGGGTTGACCCGGGCGGTGGCGCTGGAGACGGCGCGGAGCGGGGTGACGGTGAATGCGGTGTGTCCGGGCTATGCCGACACCGAGCTGTTGCGGGCGAGCATCGCGGGGATCGTGAGCCGTACTGGCAAGGCGGAATCCGAGGTGTTGTCCCGGTTCACGTCGGCCAATCCGCAGGGGCGGCTGGTGCTCCCCGGCGAGGTTGCGGCGGCGGTGCTGTATCTCTGTGGCCCCGGTTCCGACGCGGTGACGGGGGTGTCGCTCCCGATTGCCGGCGGCGAGGTGATGTGAGGTGATCGACGCCGAAACCCGCCTCGATGAGCACCCCGGCGACCACAAGGACGAGACGCGGCTGTGGCTGCGGTTGTTGACGTGCGCGACGATGATCGAGAGCGAAATCCGGTCCCGGTTGCGGCGGGATTTTGGGGTGACGCTGCCGCGGTTCGATCTGATGGCGCAGCTTGAGAAGGCGCCGGAGGGGATGACGCTAGGGGCGCTGTCGCGGCGGATGATGGTGTCCAATGGGAATATCACCGGGCTGGTGCAGAGCCTGGTGCGGGATGGGATGGTTGAGCGGGTCGATCGGGCGGGCGATCGGCGGACCACCATTGTTCGGTTGACCGATATCGGGCGGGCCAGTTTCGCCGCCATGGCGGCGGCGCATGGCGACTGGCTTGGTGATATGTTCGCGACGTTTTCGCTCCATGACCGCGCCGCGCTGATGGCGACGCTTGCCGCGCTGAAGAGTTCGGTGCGGGCTGATTTGAAGGAACCGTGATGCTCGACGTTTTGCACCCCGCTGACTGGCCGCGGCCGAAAGGGTATTCCAGCGCGATGATGGGGACCGGCACCTTCGTGCTGCTCAGCGGGCAGGTCGGCTGGGACGAGAAGGGCGTGTTCGCCGAGGGCATGGTGCCGCAGATCGCGCAGGCGTTGCGCAATATCGTGGCTATTCTGGCCGAGGCGAAGGCGGGGCCGGAGAGTATTGCGCGGCTGGTGTGGTACGTGACGGATATGGAGGCGTATCGCGCGGCCGGGCCTGGGCTGGGGGCGGCGTTGCGGGAAATCATGGGGCGGAATTACCCGGCGATGGCGGTGATCGGGGTTTCCTCGCTGGTGGAGCGCGCGGCGCTGGTGGAGATCGAGGCGGTGGCGATCCTGCCGCAGTCGTAAGGTATATTATTGCTAAATCGTAACAAAATGAGCGCGTGTTGCCCGGTTATGCCGGGCGGCGTTTGAGAAATTGCAGGGTTGAGGGGCGGTTCTCCGTGTTGGGGTACCAGAGGGCCTGCTTGCGCTCGGCATAGGTGAGGTGACGCGGGCGGACGGGTTGTTGCGGTGTTGGCGGTTGTGGGGCGGGCGGTTTGGCGGCGCGGGGCAAGGGCGGCACGCAGTCGGCGGAGATGCCGAGCAGGTGCAGGATCGGCCGGAGGATGCGCTGGGCGCGGGGTTCGGCGGCGACGATGGCGGCCAAGGCCGGATCGGCCAGGGCGAGCCGGATGGTGCCGGCCATGGCGGCGCCGTGATGGCGGGTTTCCACCAGCAGCCAGGCGCGGCGGTGGGGGAAGCGGAGCCGGGGCTTGGGCGCGGCCGGGCGTGTGGTGCCATTGGGGCGGCGCCGGCGCGGCGGCTTGAGGGTGCCGGCGACGGCGCGGGCGATGAGGGCGGCGAAGCGGGTGCCGGCGCGGGAGAGGTAGCCGAACATGGCGGCGGCGAGGGCGGCGCGCGGGCCGCGGACGCAGGCCAGTTCCAGGAGGATCGCCACGCCGAGCAGGGCCGAGCGCAGGCGCGCGAGCAGATGCAGCGCCGCCGGCGCCTCCGCGGGGGCGGAGAAGGCGCGGGCGATCGCGACCAGCTCGGCGCTGGTGATCTTCGGCTCCTGGTATGGCGGGGTTGAGTTCATGGTATGTTCTTAATCGGGATTAAGATGGGGTGCAAGAGGAAAATTTAGCCTGGCCCCATTATTTTTTCTTTTTCTGGCGCCGCTGACGTTCGCGCGGCGTGGGTTACAGTGCCAGTTCCTGGTCGGTCGGCGCGGCATGGCGGACACGATGGCGGCGCACGAGGGCATCGGCGCGGACCAGCCCCTCGGAGCGGTGCAGGTTCTGGCAACTCGAACCGGAATTGAGATGCACCAGCATCTCGCCGGTGCGATGCGCATCGGCCACGCGCTGCATCGCCAGCATGATGTCGGTGTGGGAGGGGACATACGCGGCACTGCCGTCGCGGGTCTGTTCGATGATGCCGACGATGGCGTCAAACAGGTCACGCGACCAGCGGACGCTGCGCACGCCGCAGGCCGGCGCGGCCCGCACATAGACGGCCAGGCCGGCGATCTGGGCGATGAACGGGCTGACCGCGGGCACCTCCTGCGCGGCCACGGAAGGTGCGCCAGCCAGCAGCCCCAACATGGCAAGAAGGATCGGGCGCAATATTGTCTCGCTTGTACTGCGCACAGCTTAGCGGGGCCGTGCCGTTATTGCCATCCGCCAGGCACTGCGGCCACCGCTCGCTACACGTCTCCGTTCATCAGCGCACCGGAGCATCCGTCGGCGCTGGCGGTGGCGCCTACCCCGCGGACCGCCCCGCCCCGAACTTGGCGGCTCGTGCCGGTGAGCGAATATCGTTGCGGGAAATTTTCGACCATCTTAGGGTGAACTGCCGACAAATCGACATGAGGCATGTATCGCTCGGAGACAAAAAATGGTACTCTCAAGTTCCGACGTCCGCCGTTCGAAGAAAGCCGCCAACGAGGCCACGAAGGTCAAGATCAACAGCCCCCTGTGGCAGGCGCAAACCCATCTTAAAGGAGATCGCGCGGTATCGCGAGACGCTGGGGGTGAACCACTTCATCATGCGGGTGCAGTGGCCGGGGTTGGCGCAGGAGCGGGTGTTGGGGTCGATCCGGAGGCTGGGGGGGATTTTTGCTTGAGCGGAGAGATGATGCG
>CAIYPH010000490.1 GCA_903928045.1 uncultured Rhodospirillales bacterium | reverse complement strand
TTTTTTGGTTCTTTTTGTTCACAAAAAGAACGCCCTTCCCTTCTCTATCCTCAGGTCTTGATCAACGGACACCCCCCGTCCTTCAACGGCCGCCAGGCCTCGGCCGGCGTGATATTGGCGAGGCCCTTACAGAAATCGAACGCCGCCTTGGACTCCGTCTGCGCCTTGACCTGCCACAGATACATCGCGTGCATCACCCGCCCATCGGCGCGGATCTCCACGTCCTTGTTGTAGAAATCATTCACCGGCGTGGCCTTCATTTTCGCCACCACCGCCTCGGTCTCGGTGCTGCCGACCGCCTTGACCGCCTTCAGCCAATGCAGCATCGCGCAGTAATTGCCGGCATGCAGCAGGCCCGGCACGCCACCACCCATCTTCGCCGCCCAGCGCTTGGCGAAGCTGCGCGTACCGTCGCTCTGGTCCCAATAGAAGCTATCGGTGAACACCAGCCCCTCGCAGACTTTCTGGCCCAGCGAGGTCACGTCCGAAATCTGCATCAGCAGCGTCGCGGTTTTCACTCCGGTCCGTCCCAGGCCGAACTCGGCGGCCTGCTTGATGCAGTTCTGCAAATCGGTCCCGGCATTGGCGAGCCCGATCACCTTGGCGCCGGACGCCTGTGCCTGCACCAAATAAGAGGAGAAATCCGACGTCCCCAGCGGCGCGCGCACCGTGCCGAGAACCTTGCCGCCATTCTCCTTCACCGCGGCGATGGTGTCGCGCTCCAGGGCGTAGCCGAAGGCATAGTCGGCGGTGATGAAAAACCAGGTGTCTCCGCCGGCCTTGGTCAGCGCCGTGCCGGTGCCGTGGGCCAGGGCATAGGTATCGTAGGCGTAGTGCATCCCGTAGGCCGAGCACTGCGCGCCGGTGAAATCCGACGCCGCCGGGCCGGTGATGTTGTAGACCTTGCGCTTGTCGCGCGCGACCTGCTGGATCGCCAGGCCCGAGGACGAAGCGGCGCCATCGCCGAACGCGTCCACACCCTCGTCAGCCCATTGCCGGGTGATCGCGGAGGCAAGGTCCGGCTTGTTCTGCATGTCCGCCTGCAGGACCTCGATCGGCCGGCCCAGGACCGAGCCGCCGAAATCCTCGATGGCCAACTCGACCGCAACCTTGTTCCCGGGCCCGCCAACGTCGCGATACGGCCCGCCCATGTCGCTCAACAAGCCATATCGCACCGGCTTCGAGCTGCTCTGCGCGCGGACAATCGCCGGCAGCGCCAAAACTCCAGCCGCCGCCAAGGCCCCACGCCGTGAAATCTGAACCATATCTGTTTCTCCCCTCATGGCTTTTCGTTACCGCAACCCTGCACGCCCGTACCCCCCGCTGGCAAGCACCCTCGGACACTGCGCCGCGACTGGGCGCGGGTGGGCAGCGAGACACCAAGGCGCCCGGTATCAGGGCCGCATGGCGAAGCTGCTGGCCCCGGGGGTGCGCAGCGGGGCGGCCATGTGGGCGAAGTCGCAGAGGAGGCGGCGGGTGTGGCGGGGATCGATGATTTCCTCCACCCAGAAGGCTTCCGCGGTGCGGAAGGGGGAGCGGAGGTCGTCGAGGCGTTTCTTGATTTTGTTGAGGTGGGCCTCGGGGTCGGGCGCGGCGTCGATTTCGGCTTTGTAGGCGGCCTCGATGCCGCCTTCGAGGGGCAGCGAACCCCAGGCGGCGGAGGGCCAGGCGTAGCGCACGGCGAGGCGGTTGCCGGGCTGGTGGGCGAGGCCGCCGACGCCGAAGACGTTGCGCACGATGACGGAGCACCAAGGCACGGTGGTCTGGTTGATGGCGGTCAGCGTGCGCATGCCCCAGCGGATGGTCGCCGTGCGTTCGGCGGCGAGGCCGACGGCGAAGCCGGGGCAATCGACGAGGTGCACCACGGGGAGGTGGAAGGTCTGCGCCATGTCAAGGAAGCGGATGATTTTCTGGCAGGCATTGGCATCCCAGGCGCCGCCGCCATAGAGCGGATCGCCGGCCATGACCGCGACCGGCCAGCCATCGAGCCGGGCGAGGCCGGTGATGATGCCGCGGCCGAAGGCGTGGCCCATTTCGAAGAATGAGTCGTGGTCCACCACCATGCGGATGATCCGACGCATGTGGTAGGGCTGGCGCTTGTCGCGCGGGATGGCGGAGATCAGCGCATCGTCGGCGCGATCCCGATCCATCCGCGGCTTGGCCCGCGGCGGAACGTCATGGACCGAGGATGGGAGGTAGGAGAGGAAACGCCTGGCACGGGCGAAGGCCTCGTCCTCGGTATCGACCGCGTCATCCACCGCGCCACAGCCGACCTGGATTTCCCAGCCGCCGAGTTCCTGCTTGGTGCGCGGCTCGCCGAGTTGCTCCACCACCGGCGGCCCGGCGACGAACACCGCCGAGATTTCCTTGACCATGACGGAGTAGTGGCTCGCCACCAGCCGCGCGGCACCAAGGCCGGCGACCGAGCCGAGGCCGAGGCCGACCACGGGCACCAGCCCCATGTTCTCCACCGTGATATCGGAGCCGCTGGCGGAATAGACGCCACCCGGCAGGTTGGCCCGACCGGTGGTCTCGATGGTCTTGACTGAGCCGCCGCCGCCGGAGCCCTCGATGATGCGGATCATCGGCAGGCGGAACTGCTTGGCCATGTCCTCGGACATGCGGAACTTATGCGGGATCGAACTATCCGCCGAAGCACCGCGGACGGTGAAGTCATCGCCGCAAATCACCACCGGCCGGCCGTCGACGCTGCCGCGGCCGAACACGCAATTGGCCGGCACCAACTCCTGCAGTTCGCCCTCTTCATCGTAGCGCGCCTTGCCGGCGATTTCGCCAAGTTCGTGAAAGCTGCCGACATCCAGCATGCGGTCGATCCGCTCACGCACCGTGAGCCGCCCCCCCTTGTGCTGCCGCGCGACGCGCTCACTGCCCCCCATTTGCCGCGTCAGGGCCTGGCGACGGCGCAATTCTTCGAGTTCCGGTTCCCAGCTCATCGGTCGTTTCGTCTCCGTCACCCGGCGATGCGGGCGTTTGCGCGATGGTAGGGCCCGCCCCGGCACAGCCGCAAGGCCTGCCGGCGCCCCGAAGGGAGGCAGCGCTGCTTTTTGCGCGCCCGCCTTCCCGCTCGCATTGACGCCCTCGCCTGCCCGACCCACTCTCCGCGAAACGCCGCGAGGAGAGCGCCATGCCCGACCTGACCGACATCCGCACCCGCCTGTTCGCCTCTTTGCTGTCGGACGTGCTCGACAGCCTCGGATACATGAACCAGGCTTTTCCACCCAGCATCCGCCCGCTCGATGACGCCTCCATCATGGTCGGCCGCGCGCGCACTGCGTTGTTCATGGACGTCTATGAGGTGAAGGAGGGCGAGAACCCCTACGAGAACGAGATCGCCCTGATCGACAGCCTGCAGCCCGGACAGATCCCGGTGTTCTCCTGCGGCAAGACCGGCCGTATCGCGCCGTGGGGGGAGTTGCTCAGCACCGCCTCCAAGGTGCGCGGCGCCGCCGGCGCCCTGATGGACGGGTTGGTGCGCGATATCCGCGCGATCCGCGAGATGGGTTTCCCGGTGTTCCACGGCGGGATCGGCCCGCTCGACAGCAAGGGCCGCGGCAAGATCATGGCGATCGACGTGCCGATCGAATGCGCCGGCGTAAAGATCAGCCCGGGCGACCTGATTTTCGGCGATGCCGATGGGGTGGTGGTGGTGCCGCGGGCGATCGAGGCGGCGGTGCTGGCGGCCGCCTTCGAGAAGCTCAAGGGCGAGAAATCCACCCTCGCCGATTTGCGCGCCGGCATTCCGCTGGGCGAGGTTTTCGCGAAATACGGTGTGCTATGATCGTCGATTGCCACGTCAACGTCTATGAGGACCGCCACGTTCTGCCGCTGCTGAAGAACGAGACCAAGTTCTTCCGCCCCGGCGCGCCGCCGCTGAAGGCCGACCCGGAGACGGTGTTCCAGGGGATGGCCGGGGTGGACAAGGCGATCCTGTTCTCGCTGCGCTACCACGACAGCTCCGGCATCGATGGCGATGACGAGATCACCGCGGCGACGGTGGCGAAGTATCCCGGCAAGTTCGTCGGCTTCGCGGCGCTCGACCCGCGCCGGGCCGATGCGATGGACCTGCTGGAACACGCGGTGATCGACCTCAAGCTGAAGGGCGTGAAGTTCGGGCCGATCTATAACGGGGTTTCGCTGCTCGATCCGCGGATGGAGCCATTCTATAAATTCTGTATCCGGCACAATTTGCCGCTCACCATGCATATGGGCACCACCTATGCCCGCAATGCGCCGGTGGATTTCGGGCGGCCGATCTATGTCGAGGAGATCGCGCTCAGGCATCCCGAGCTGAAGATGATCATGGCCCATATGGGGCACCCCTGGTACGAGGAATGCATCGTCATCGCCCGCAAGCAGCCCAATGTGTATTGCGAGGTCTCGGCGCTGCATTACCGGCCGTGGCAGTACTACAACATCCTGATTTGCGCCCAGGAATACACCATTCACGACCGCAACAAGATCTACTTCGGTACCGATTTTCCCTATGCGGGGGTGGAGGAGTCGATCGAGGGGCTGCGCAATATCAACCACCAGGTGGAGGGCACCAACCTGCCGCGCGTCTCGCAGGTGACGATGGACAGCATCATCCATGCCGACCCCTTTGCACATTGGTGGCATGGCGGGTTGACGCTGTGATAATCTGGAACCGCTGAACAGGAGCCGTGTGATGGGCAACGCCGCGTTGGACCGGGTGATGCAGCTCGCTGCCGACTGGCCGGAGCATTTGCAGGCCGAGCTCGCGGAGATTGCGGCCGAGATGGATGCGGGGTTACGGGGTGGGTCCGCGCGTGTCACGCCCGACGAACTTGCCGCGATTGATGAAGGACTCGCCGATATCGCGGCGGGACGAGTCGTCCGGCCGGAAGAAATCGAGGCGCTGTTCGATCGCTATTGCCAGGGATGAGCCTGATCTATTCGGCAAGGGCAAGGCGGGATATCGAAGCCGCTCTTGCCCTGACCCAACGCGAATTCCCTTCCACGCTCGCCGACTTCCGCCGGCACTTCGCTGCCATGATTGCACGCATCAGCGATTGGCCGCTCTCCGGCCATCCGATCCCCGGCCGGGCAGATTTGCGAGCCATCCCAATGGTTCGATACCCCTACAAGCTGGTGTATCGGGTGTCGGTCAGCACCATAGAAATCGTCCATTTTCGGCATACGTCCCGGCATACGTCCCGGCAGACGCCGGAGTCCTAGGAAGGGGGCCGCTGACCCATGCGCATCACCGCACTCGAAACCATCCGCGCCGACTTCCATGACAACCTCGTTTGGGTCCACATCGAGACCGACAACGGCCTGATCGGCCTCGGCGAGACGTTCTTCTACCCGGCCGCGGTGGAGACCCATTTGCATGAGGTGGCGGCGCCGATGCTGCTCGGCGCGGATGCCACGCGGATCGGGCAGATCAGCACGCAATTAATGCGAACGCCCGTCGGCTACGCCTCATCGGGGGTCGAGATGCGGGCGGCTTCGGCGGTGGATATCGCGTTGTGGGACCTCATGGGACAGCAGGCGGGCATGCCCATTCATCGCCTGCTCGGCGGCCTCGCGCGGGATCGCATCCGCATCTACAACACCTGCGCCGGGCCGCATTACGTGACTAAGTCCCGCAGTTCAATCGACCGCTGGTTCGGGCTCGATGCCGAGACGGCCGAGCGCCCCCGCACCGAACTTTACGACGATCTGCGCGGCTTCATGGAGCGCCCAGCCGAGCTGGCGCGGGACCTGCTCTCCGAGGGCATCACGGGGATGAAGATCTGGCCGTTCGATTATGCCGCCGAGGCGAATGGGCGGATGTCGATCACCACCGCGCAGATCGAGGAGGCTGTGCGGCCGTTCCGGCTGATCCGCGAGGCGGTGGGACGGCAGATGGACCTGATGGTCGAGCTGCATTCGATGTGGGACATCGAGAGCGCCAAGCGGATTTTCCGTGCGCTGGAGCCGCTGGAACCCACCTGGTTTGAGGACCCGGTCCGCATGGATGATGCCGAGGGGCTGGCGGAACTGGCGCGTTTCACCCGTATTCCCATCCTCGCGTCGGAGACCACGGCGCCGAAGGAGAGTTTCCGCCGCCTGCTGGAGCAGCGGGCGGTGGGGGTGGTGTCCTTCGATGCCGGATGGTGCGGGGGGATTTCCGAGGCGCAGAAGATTATCGCGCTGGCCGATTCCTGGCAGATCCCCATCGCGCCGCATGACTGCACGGGGCCGGTGGGGTTCGTCGCCGGCACGCATCTCTCGCTCAGCGCGCGCAACGCGATGATCCAGGAGACGGTGCGGGCATACACGAGAGGCTGGTACGGGGAGGTTGTGACCGACCTGCCGCGGATCAAGCAGGGAATGCTCTACCCGATGGCGGGGCCAGGGCTTGGGCTCGCGCTGCGGCCGGAGTTCCTCGGCCGCGCAGACGTCACGCGGAAGCGCTCGGCCTAGAGATCGGACGCCGGGATCAGCTCCCACGGCGCGCCGGGCCGGCAGAAGAACGGCATCGCGTTGGGGGTGCGGACGTTGGGTTCGAGCCCCATCTCGGCCCGCAGCGCGCGGAACAGCGCGCCATGGGCGACGATCAGCACGGGGGCGGTGAGGTCGAGCGAGCGGTTGATCGCCGCGATCGCCCGGGCGCGCAGATCGGCGAAGCTTTCGGCGTCATCCGGTGTGTAGCTGCCCGCCACCCAGTCATTGAACCACTGGGACATCGGCTGGCCTTCCTGGGCGCCGAAGGAGACTTCGCGCAGGCCCTCTTCGAGCTGGACCGGCAGCCCGGTGGTGGCCGCCACAGCGAGCGCCGTGTCATGCGCCCGCGAGAGGGGGGAGGCGACGATGGTGGCGATGCCGCGATTGCGCAGCATGCCGGCCGCCGCGACGGCCTGCGCACGGCCGGTCTCGTTCAGGGGGATATCGACATTGCCCTGGGAGAGGCCCTGGGCATTCCAGTCGGTCTCCCCATGGCGGAGGAACCAGAAGGCGCGTTGGATGAGGGGCAAAGCAGGGTTCCTTGCGTCAGTCGAACAGCGAGCTGACCGAGCTTTCATCGTTGATCCGCCGCATCGCTTCGGCGATCAGCGGCGCGATGGTGACCTGGCGGATGTTGGAGGCCAGACGCACCGCCTCGGTGGCCAGGATGCTGTCGGTGATGGTGAGCATCTCGATCGGGCTCGCGGCGATGCGGGCCACCGCGCCGCCGGAGAGCACGCCATGGGTGGTGTAGACCGAGGCCGACTTGGCGCCCCGCTCGATCAGGGCGGCGGCCGCGTTGCACAGCGTGCCGCCGGAATCGACGATGTCATCGAGCAGGATGCAATCCCGCCCGGCGACTTCGCCGATCACGTTCATCACCTCGGAAATCCCGGCCCGCTCGCGCCGCTTGTCGATGATCGCGAGATCGATGTTGAGCCGGGTCGCCAGCGCCCGGGCACGAACCACGCCGCCGACGTCCGGCGAGACGATCATGATATCGCGCCCCGCGTAGTTCTCCTGGATATGCCGCGCAAACAGGGGCGCGGCGCGGAGGTCGTCCACGGGGATATCGAAGAAGCCCTGGATCTGGCCGGCGTGGAGATCCATCGTCAACACGCGGTCGGCGCCGGCCTCGGTGATGAGGTTGGCCACCAGCTTGGCGCTGATCGGGGTGCGGCCACCGCTTTTGCGGTCCTGCCGCGCATAGCCGAAATAGGGGATGACCGCGGTGATCCGCCGGGCCGAGGCGCGTTTCAGCGCATCGAAGGTGATCAGCAGTTCCATCAGATTGTCGTTGGCCGGATACGACGTCGACTGGACGACAAACACGTCCTCGCCGCGGATGTTCTCGTGGAGTTCCACGAACACCTCCATATCGGCGAACCGGCGGACGGAAGCCCGGGTCAGCGGCAGATTGAGTGCGGCCGCTACCGCCTCGGCGAGGGGGCGGTTGCTGTTGCAGGCGACGATCTTCATCGGCGGCTTTCCTGGTTGGGCGATGCCAGGCGGCGGCGTCGGGGGCGGGGCGGGGAGGTCAGGTGCGCGGTGTCGGGCGCCTTCTAGCAACGTGGGGCGGGAGAGTCCACGAAGCGTCATCAAATCGGGCGAAGCAATCCGCTATTTCGCCGCGACTCGGTTGGCGATGACATCCCGCACCCCGCCGGCCGCCTCCTTGGCCACGACAAGGGCAACATCGCCCCAGTAGCGGTCGAGCATGCCGGCCGGGATTTCGTTCAGCTGGACCACGCGTCCCGCCTCCGACCCTTTGGCGTCGTTGATGATCCATTGGATTTCAACGCGTTGCTTCCCCGCGCCGGCTGGCACGACGCTAACCTGGGCGGTCAACGTGAAGTCGGCGCCCTTGGCCTCGTCCTGCAACTCCTGTCCGGCTTTCACCAGTTCCACTTTGACCAGGCGGGCGAGCGTGACATTGCCGTCGCCCGGCGCGCCGGTCACCTCGGTGACGAGAAGCCTGGGCGCACGGTTCTGCAGGCTGTTCGGGTCGGACTGGCGGCGTGCCGCCTCGATGCGGTTGAGGAGCGACACGACTCGGGGCGTCGCCTCGCCGGAAATACGTCGCAGCGGCGGGTTGTTCACCCAAAGCTCGGTGGGAACCGGCAATCCCTCGGTGATACCGCGCTGCTCGCCGGCGGGGTCGATGACCCGGTAGGTCGGCACGACGTCGCTCCCGCGATGGTCGGCCTCGATCACCAGCCGCCAATCGCCCCGCTTGGGCACGCCGATGGCGGCCGGCACCTCGACATCGAGCAGGTTCTCCGCCAGTACCCGGGCAAGATCGGCCGAGGGTCCCTCAGGCAGGAAGATGTTGCGGGGAACCGGCACGATCAGGCGCACCGGCGGCGGCTCGGCGAGGTGCTGGGCCTCCCCACCCAGATTGCCGGCGAAGGGCCGCGGCAGTTCGCCGCAAGCAGCCAGCCCGAGCAGCGCCAGGAGGGTCACGACAATGCGCATCATAGCGTGATCACCGAGATCTGGTGGCCGATCGGGCCGGCCTTGGCCAGCGTGCGGCGACGATGGCTGAAGAAGCGGGCGGGCTCGGCCAGCGTGTCCTGCCCGGTCGCGATGGCAGAGGCCACCCCGGCGGCGCCAAGGCGATGCACGCAGTAGCCGGCGAGATCGAACTGCCAGTGCGCGTCATCCACCCCCGGCGCGAAGAAGCGCGCATTGGCGGCATCGCGCGCCAGCACGGGGTCGCGCAGGCTCGCCGTCACCTCGTAGCTCGCCTGGCCGATGCAGGGGCCGACGGCGGTGGCGATGCGATCCACGCGGGCGCCGAGCGCGACCATCGCGGCAAGCGTCGCCTCCAGCACGCCATCCACCGCGCCGCGCCAGCCGGCATGAGCGGCTCCGATCACCCCCGCCGCTTCATCGGCGAACAGCACCGGGGCGCAATCGGCGGTGACGATGCCGAGCGCGATGCCCGGCCGATCCGTCACCATCGCATCCGCCCGTGGCCCCTCGCCGGGGCGCCAGGCGGTCTCGACGGTGGCGACATCCGGCCCGTGCACCTGGGTGAGCCCAACCAGCATGGCAGGGTCGGCGCCGAGATGGCGGGCGGCGCGGGCGCGGTTTTCCAGCACCGCGTCGCGCGCATCGGCGCCCGAGAGGCTGCAATTAAGGCTGGCGAAGGGCCCTTCGGACACGCCGCCGGCGCGCGTGAAAAAACCGTGCGGGACTTTCAGGCCGGCCTCGACGGTGGCGATGCTCATGCGGAAAATCCCGGTAAAGGTGGAAGCCCAGGGTGGCAAACCGCCATGGCTTTGAACAGCCGCCCCATCGCATGCGGCTCGATCAGCCGGCTCGCCGCCTGCATGATGGCCGACGCCCCGGCCGGCGGGCGGGAGCGGGCGAGCGCCCCGCTGCGCTGCACGAAGCCGAGGCGGGTGAGAAACACGCCCTGCGGCACCGGCCCCTGCACCACGGCCCCCGCCTGCCGCGCGGTCGCCGCCAACCCGGCGAAATCAACATGCGCGGTAAGGTCGGCCATTCCCGGATCGGCCAAAGGATCGGCAGGCTCGCCATTGCGCAGCGCCTGGAGACTGTCGCCGGGGGCGGAGTGCTCCGGCCCATAGTCGATGAACAGCGCCGCCCCGCCATCACAGGCAATCCGCGCGGCCAGCCCGCCGACGATCGCATGCCCCACATCGCAGCGCTCGACGATCTCGCCGTCTCCGGCCGCCAGCCCCGGCGCCTCGGCGGCTACTTCGACCAGCGCCCCATCGGCAACAAAATGCTCCGTCCAGCCCGCGCCCCTGCGGCGAAACTGGCGGATCGGCAAGGCATCGAGGAACTCATTGGCAAGCAGCAGCAGCGGCCCCGCGGGCAGGCTGGCGATATCGTCATGCCACGTCGCACCCGCAATCCGCGCCGCCTGCTCGGCCCGCAGGGCGGGCGACGTCTCCACCAGATGCACGGAGAGCGAAGCCGCGAAATCCGGCACCATGCGACCAATCGCCCGCAGCGCATCCGCCATCAGCGTCCCACGCCCCGGCCCGGCCTCCGCCAGCAGAACGCGCATAGGGCTGCCCATCGCCTGCCACGTCACCGCCGCCCACAACCCAAGCACCTCGCCGAACGCCTGGGAAATCTCCGGCGAAGTGGTGAAATCGGCGAAGGGGTCATGCCTCGCGTAATAGGCCGCATTGGCCCGGGCCATGAAGGCGTCGAGGCGTTCCATTCAGGCGATCATTCGGCGGGGGGCCATTCAGCGGCGACGCGACCACAGCATGAGGCCGATCCCGGCGAGCAGCATCGGCAGCGACAGCAACTGCCCCATGGTGGCGCCCTGGAAGAGGTAGCCGAGGAACGCGTCAGGCTCGCGGAAAAACTCCCCGGTGATGCGCGCGATCGCATATCCCGCAAGAAACAGCCCGGTCAGGAAGCCGAAACGGGCACGCAGCCCCTCCCGACCCGCGGCCAGCCACATCACCGCGAACAGGATCGCCCCCTCCATCGCCGCCTGATAAAGCTGGCTCGGATGGCGCAGCACCGGCCCGCCGCCGGTCGCCTGGAAACTCATCGCCCAGGGCAGCCACTCCGGCGCCGGGCGCCCCCACAACTCGCCGTTGATGAAATTGGCGATGCGGCCAAGCCCGAGGCCGACGGGCGTCACCACCGCGATGCGGTCGGCGAAGCCCCAGAGCGGGATTTTCTCGCGGTAACAGTAAATCATGGTCGCGATCGCCACGCCCAGCATGCCGCCATGGAACGCCATGCCGCCCTGCCAGACGTAAAGGATCTGGATGGGATCGGCGAGAAACCGCGAGGGCTGGTAAAACAGCACGTAGCCAAGCCGCCCGCCGAGCACCACGCCGAGCACCGCCCAGGTCAAATAGTCATCGGCCTGGCGATCGCTCGCCACCTCCGGCGGGCGATGGATCAGCACCCGCAGCAGCCGCCAACCCGTCAGCAACCCGGCGATATAGGCCAGCGCATACCAGCGCAGCGCGAACGGCCCGATCTGCAGGATAACCGCGGGCTCAGGGAAAAGATGAATGCCGAACATCAGCGATACGGGTCCGCAACCCGCAGGAAGCCACCAACATATCGCGCGATGCCGTCCTCCAGCGTGGTGAATTGGCCGGCGTATCCGGCGGCGCGCAGGCGGCTCATGTCGGCCTCCGTGTAGGATTGATATTGGCCATGCAGCTTCGCGGGCATGTCGATGAACTCCACCTCCTCCGCCACATCCGCCGCCCGGCACACCGCATGGGCGAGATCGAGATAGGAGCGCGCGCGCCCGGTGCCGAGGTTGAACAAACCGTTCACGCCGGGGGTATCGAGCAGCCACAGCATCACATCGACCAGATCGCCCACCCAGATGAAATCCCGCCGCTGCCCGCCATCGGCCACATCCGCCCGGTCGGACCTGAACAGCCGCGGCAGTTTCCCGGCCAGAATCTCGTCATGCTTCACCTTGATCACCGAGACCATATGGCCCTTGTGATACTCGTTTGGCCCGTAGACATTGAAAAACTTCAGCCCCGCCCATTGCGGCGGCCGCTTCGCCCCCGCGGCGATTTCGCGCGCCACGATCTGGTCGAACGCATGCTTGGTCCAGCCATAGAGGTTGAGCGGCCTCAGTCGCTCAAGCCCCTCCAGCCCATCCATGAACCCCTCCGCCCCGTCGCCATAGGTCGCCGCCGAAGACGCATACACAAAACGCACGCCCCGCGCCGCGCACCAGTGCCACAGCATCCGCGGCAGCTCGACATTGGTGTGCCACACCAAATCCCCATCCGAGGCAGTGGTGCTGCTGATGGCGCCGAGATGGAACACCATCTCGATCGGCGGATGGGTGGCGAGAAACGCTTCCAACTCATCCGGATGCACAATGCGCGCCGGCGCGTGATGCGCCAGGTTGCGCCACTTGCCCTCCCCGCGCAGCCGATCGACCACCACGGTCTCAAGGCCACGCGCCACGAGCGCCGCATGCAGATTGGAGCCAATGAAGCCGGCGCCGCCGGTGACCATGATCATGCCGGGCGTATAGACCTAAACGGCGCTGGTTTCGAGAGACGCGAGAGTGAAAGCAAGCAAGCGCTTCTTTTTGAAAAAAGAAGCAAAAACTTTCTATCCGTTTGGCTTCGCGCCCTCCGGGGAGAGCGCGAAGCCAACGGACAAAAGTTTTTTGGTTCTTTTTTTCAAAAAAGAACCGCTTGCTTACTTCTTCGCCGTCCTTGGCGCATGGAACTCAAACGGCGGATAATCCTTGGTGATGTCGCTCATCACCTCCACCACCGCCGGCGCATTGGCGTTGAACGCCTCTTCGAGCGCATCCCGCAGTCCGGCAATATCGGTCACGCGCCAGGACGGCACGCCAAACGCCTTGGCGAAGGTCTGGAAATCCGGGTTCACCAGCTCCGAGCCGGAATGCCGGCCATCGAACAGGCGCTTCTGATCGCGCAGCACATTGCCGTAGGCGGAGTTGTTGACCAGCACAGTCACAAGGTTGATGCCGTGCTGCACAGCGGTGGCGAGATCGGCGCCGCCATAGAGGAAGCCGCCATCGCCGGTGATCGAGACCACGCGCTTGTCGCGGTTGGCGTCCTTCACGCCGAGCGCGGTGGGGAAGCCGTAGCCGAGCGTGCCGGAGAAGCCCGATGAGATCAGGCTGCGCGGCTTATAGATCTCCATGCCATACCAGGCGATGTAGGCAACCTGCGTCACCTCATCGACAATGATGCCGTCCTCGCCCACCGCGTCACGAATGGCCTCGACGATGCCCCATTGCGGCTGCGCAGTCTGCATTTTCGCCCGCCCGGCCGCCTTGCACTCGGCGACGCGGGTGCGCCAGGCGGTACCCGCCTTGGCGGCAACAGCCGCCGTGAGCGCCTTGGCGCCGGCCGCCGCGTCGGCGACGATCGGCACGTCAACGATCAGGCGACGATGCTCGGCCGCGTCGATATCGATGCGGCCGACCTTGAGCCCCTTGGGCGAGGGGGCAAAGCGGCCGAGCGGCACGTCAAGCCGCGTGCCGATGCCGATCAGCAGATCCGTCTCATCCCACAGGCCGAAAGCGGCCTGCGAGGTCATCGCCAGGGGATGCCGGGCATCGACCACGCCCTTGCCCATGCGCATGGAGGCCACCGGGGCACCGATCCGCTCGGCGAGCGCCAGCACCTCGGGCCCGGCATCGGCCGCACCACCACCAACCCAGATCATCGGCGCCTTGGCGGCATCGATCAGCTTGGCCAGCGCGGCGATGCGTTCGGGGTCCGGCACCGGCACGGCGCGCAGCGGCAACGGGTCCTGCGGCGTGACCTCGGCGGTGGCGGGGAACTGGTCCCACGGCATTTCCACCACAACAGGTCCGGGCCGGCCGGACATCATCGCCTGGAAGGCGCGGCCCATCACATCCGGCGCGTCGGTCGGGTGCTCGATGCGTTCGGCGAATTTGAACAGCGTCTTCATGGTCGCAAGCTGGTTCGGCAACTCATGCAACTGCCGGCGCTCACGGCCGAGCTGCGCCGAGGGCACCTCGCCGGTGATGCAGATCACCGGCGAATTCACCCCCCAGGCGGTGGAAAGCGCGGTGGCCGCATTCAGCAGGCCCGGCCCAGGCACCACCGAGCAGGCCTGCGGCTTGCCGGTCGATTGCGCGGCGCCGAACGCCATATAGGCGGTGGTCTGCTCATGGCGGGCATTGACCACCCGCAAGCGGTTGGCATTGCGGGCGAAAGCATCGAACAACCCATAAAGCTGCACGCCGGGCAGGCCGTAAATGGTGTCGATCCCGTGGCGCAGCAGCGAATCGACAATGGCGTCACCGCCGGTCATGCGAGGCATGGTGTTCTCCCTCCCTGGTCGCGGGCCATTCGCCCGCGTTGCGGCGATGATACAGCGATACGACGACGGCGCCAGCGGGGGCCGGTCGGCGGGGATGGAGGAAGCAAGCGCTTCTTTTTTTGAAAAAAAGAAGCAAAAAACTTTTATCCGTTTGGCTATGAGTCCTTCTGGGGCTTTATCGCACTGGCGGGATTTTTGGGCTTCGCCCGCACACCGGGGTGGGTTGGGAGAGGACGGTACATTTTTCTAACTTTATGTGTTTTTATGATTGACAATTAATCGGAGGAGCGCTATACACCTCGCATGAGCAATCCCGCCCCCTCCCCCGTCCTGCGCGCGATCGAAAAGCTGCGGCGCCTGAGCGCGCTCGCGCTGTGGTTTGCCGCGCTGTTCGGCCGGATTCTGCCCGGCGCGGCGCGGCGGGCGGAGCAGGCCGAAGCCTGGCGCTACGTCGAATCGACCATGACCCAGCTCGCCGATCTCCTGGAGCGCCTCGCCGCCGGCGAGATCCCGCCCGAGCGGCCCAAGCGCGCCACCTCACGCCCCCGCCCGGAATCCGCCGGCACCCGGCCCGCGTCGCGCCGCAAGGGCGGAATCCGCGCCCGCAAACCGGCCCGCGTCCGGCTGCGGCTCAGGCGCGCGAGCGCGAATGATTCCCCCCCGCCCCAAGTCAGGTCGCCTCCCGCCCTCCGCAATGAGGCGGCGAAGCCCAAAATCCCAAAATTGAGACCGTCTCCGTATGGCCAACGCACGCCCATTTCGTTCCGATATCAAAACAATTAGAGATCCCCCCAAACGGATAAAAGTTTTTTGCTTCTTTTTTTCAAAAAAGAAGCGCTTCCTTCCTCCCCCCCAACCCACTGTATCCATGCCGGCCTATCCCTATATAGGTGCCAACACGCGAGGAGGTTTTCATGGGCGAGCGGCCGAAGATATTCGAGGATTTGGCGGGGGTGGCGGGCGGCGCGATGTCGGTGCTGTCGGGCCTGTGCGACGAGGCGGAGGCGCTGGTGCGCGCGCGGGTGGACGAGACGATCCGCCGGCTTGATTTGGTGAAGCGCGAGGAGATGGACGCCGCGTTGGAGCTCGCCGCCCGTGCCCGGGCCGGGCAGGAGGAAGCCGAGGCGCGCCTTACCGCGATCGAGGCAAGGTTGTCCGCGCTTGAGGCCCAGGCGATGGGGGATGACGAGCCGGGAATGGTCGCCTGAGGCGACGGCGTGGCGGGCGTGTGAAGTTTCAAACACAACATCTTGCCCCCTTGCGGCACGATTCCATCGATCTGTAGGCTCGACTCGTAAAAGTCACGGAGCATGGCCCAGGGGGCCATCGTGACGATCGGCCTGCACTTTTGGATCGGGAGACCCCGCATGTCGGCGCATATGAGCCACTACCGCGAACAGGCCGCCAATCCTCTCGATATGATGGAACAAATCGTCGCCGCGAATGACTGGGTGTTCGACCGCCGCAGCGATGCCGAAATGGCGGCGGAGGCGCCGGGCAAATGGTGCGATTACGGGCTGTATTTCGCCTGGTCGCACGAAATCAGCGCCCTGCATTTCACCTGCGCCTTCGATCTGAAGGTGCCCGAAAAGCGCCGGGCGGCGCTCTACGAGCTACTGGCGCTGGCCAATGAGCGGCTGTGGATCGGCCATTTCGGCATGGACGCCGATGACGGCATGCCGGTCTTCCGCCACTCCGTTCTGCTGCGTGGCGCGCCTGGCGCCTCCGCCGAAAGCCTCGAGGACATGATCGACATCGCCATCACCGAATGCGAACGCTTCTTCCCCGCCTTCCAGTTCGT
>CAIYPH010000489.1 GCA_903928045.1 uncultured Rhodospirillales bacterium | reverse complement strand
CTGATCACTCTCCGTGTTTTGCCTTCCGTGCGCGGCAGACTGCCGGGTGGCAGCAGGGTGACGCGGGCGGTCACTCCGAGGTCGCGCTTGATGGTGGCTTCGAGGTGGGCGGCGAGGCTCGGCTCGGCAGGACCGGCGAGTTCGGCTTCCACCGGGAGAACATCGTAGGGCGGGCGGGCGAGGACGATGCGGTATTCGCCGGAAAGGGCGGGCTCACGGGTCAGCACGGCGGCGATCTGGGTGGGGAAGACGTTGATCCCGCGGACCACCACCATGTCATCGGCCCGGCCGATCACCCGGAAACGCGGCGCGGTGCGGCCGCATTGGGCGGGGGCGGTCGCGGTGAGGCGGATGATGTCGCCGGTGCGGAAGCGGATCAGGGGCTGGCATTGGCGGCTCATGTGGGTGAGCACCAGTTCGCCTCCTTCGCCCTCGCGCCAGGGCAGCACCGAGCCGGTCGCGGGGTCGATCAGTTCGGGGTGCAGGACGTCGAGCGCCATGAAGTGGAGGTCGGGGTCCTGCTCGGTCTGGCCGGCGAAATTGCAGAAGACGTCGGAGACGCCGTAGTTGCTGTTGCGCGGTTCCCAGCCCCAGACCTTCCGCAAGCGGGCGCGGAATTCGGGGTCGTCGAGGCCGGGTTCGCCGCCGAACAGGCCGAGCTTGAGGCCGAGGTCGCGCGGCGCGAGGCCGGGGAAGTGTTCGGCGATCACCGCTTCCAGCACCGCGGGGTAGGAGGGGGTGCAGGAGAGGGCGGTGATTCCGAGTTCGCGGATGGTGCGGACCAGGAGCTGGGTGTCCCCGACGCCGAAGGGGACGACGGCGGCCCCGGTGGCTTCGAGGGTGGTGTGGTCGGTGAAACCGCCCATCCACATGCGGTAGTTCAGGCAATGGGCGACGATGTGGCCGGGGCCGAGGCCGCCGGCGGATTGGGCGCGGGCGCCGACGATGGCGGTTTCGTGGGCGTCTCGGGCGGAGAGGGCGATGTTCATCGCCGTTCCCGTGGTTCCCGAGGTGCGGTGGATGCGGGCGATGCGGTCCTGGGGGGCGGCGAGGTAGTCGCCGAAGGGCGGGTGGGCGGCCTGGCTTTGGCGCAGCATCTCCTTGTCGGTGAAGGGCAGGGAGCCGAGGTCTTCGAGGCGGGCGGGCGGGTGGGCACCGTTCCAGGCGCGGCGATGGAGCGGTGAGTGGGCGGCGACAAAGGCGCGCTGGGTGTCCCACAGGCGCTGGCGGTGGGCGGCGAGGGTAGCGAGATCAGCGAAGTCGGCGCGATCGACCAGCATGGCTCAGCCCTTGACGACCCGGCGTTCGTACCACTGGGCGAAGACGGTGGCGGGGAAGAGGAGGACGAAATAGACCAAGGCGACGATGGTGTAGGTTTCGAGCGGGCGGTAGGTGTCCGCCGTGATGAGCTGGCCCTGGTAGAGCAGGTCGGGCACCGCGATGGTGGAGACCAGCGAGGTGTTTTTGAGCTGGATGATCGACTGGTTCATGAAGGGCGGGATCATCCGCTTGATCGCCTGGGGCAGGATGACCTGGCGCATCATGTGCCAGCGCGACAGGCCGAGGGCACGTGCGGCGTCCCACTGGCCGGGCTCGATGGAGATGATGCCGCCGCGGAAAATCTCGGCATAGAAGGCGGCGGTGTAGAAGGTGAGCACCATGGTGGCCGCGGCGATGGCGGGGATCTGGATGTTGAGGATGACGGGCAGGGCGTAATAGAACCAGACGATCTGCACCAGGATCGGGGTGCAGCGGAAGGCCTCGATGAAGGCGATCAGGGGCCAGTTGATAAGGCGGGACTTGGAAAGCCGGGCGATGCCGACGGCGAGGCCGAGGATGAGGCCGAGGAGGATGGTGCCGGCGGTGTAGGCGAGGGTGACTTCGATGCCGGTGACGAAGAGCCAGCGGTAGCGCCAGAGGAAATCGAAGCTCCACTCGTAGCCCATCGTGCCTCCGCGCCGGTTGGAATGTGTCCCTGGGGTAATGGGGGCGGGGGGTTCGGCGGGTCAAGGAGGAAAACGGCGGGCGAGATTTTTAGTTATTATATCGTAACAAAATAGACGCACTTCGGGTGTCGCTTCCTTAGGCTCCGAATGGCACGGGGCCAGGGGGGCTCGGGTTGCGGCGGGGGGAATGCGCGGAAGGGTTGGTCGCGCGGGGGCGCGGGCAGGGCTTGCCGGACAGGCTGCGCCTTGGGGACTGTCGCACCGACGGCGCGCGGGCGGCGCGGGCGGGCGGTGGGTGCGCGGACGGATTTCGGGCGTTGCGACGCGGGAGAGCGGGGCGCCGATTGGCGCGGGGGCTCGGGTGTGGGTTTATGCGTGGGCGCGGGGAGGCCGGCGGCGAGGCGGTGCATGAGGGCGGTGAAATCGCGGGAGAGGGCCTGCATCTGCGCCCGGAACGCGCGGCCGCCGGGGAGGAGGCGCCACAGGGACCACCGCCCGCCGCAGATGGCGGTGACGATCAACCCGACAATCTCCGCCAGACGGACCGCGGGATGCGGCTCGCCTTGGGTGGGCTCGGGGGAGG
>CAIYPH010000488.1 GCA_903928045.1 uncultured Rhodospirillales bacterium | reverse complement strand
TCCATGCCGTTGGCGTACTCCCCGCGGAGAGTGGGGAGCGGTACAGACCAGTTGGATAAAAGTTTTTTGGTTCTTTTTTCCAAAAAAGAACCGCTTCCTTTCTTCGCGTTGAAACCAAAGCCGCAGGCCAGTATGGTCCGCCCCTTCCAGATCAAGGGGATATCATGTCGCTCGATCCCGCGACCGTTCGCCGCATTGCCCGCCTCGCCCGCATCCGGGTGAGCGAGGACCAGCTCGCGCCTTTGGGGGCGGAGTTGTCGGGGATTCTTGCCTGGATCGAGCAGCTCAATGAGGTGGATGTCGAGGGAGTCGAGCCGTTGACCGGGGCGGCGCAGATGGCGCTGCGGCTGCGGGAGGACGTGGTGAATGACGGCGGCGACGCGGACGCCGTGCTGGGTAACGCGCCGGATCGGGCGGGCGCGTTTTATGCGGTGCCGAAGGTGGTGGAGTGATGTTCGATCTGACACTGGCGCAGGCGCGAGAGGGGCTGCGGCGGCGGGAATTCTCGGCGCGGGAACTGACGGATGCGTATCTCGGGGCGATCGGGGCGGTGAACCCGCGGTTGAATGCGTATCTGCTGGTGACCGAGGCGGAGGCGCGGGCGCAAGCAGATGCGGCGGATGCGGCGCTGGCGCGTGGGGAGGCGGCGAATCTCACCGGGATTCCGTTGGCGATCAAGGATTTGTTCTGCACCAAGGGGGTGCGGACGACGGCGGGCAGCCGGATGCTGGAGCATTTCGTGCCGCCCTATGAGAGCACGGTGACCGCCAATCTGCTGCGGGACGGGGCGGTGTTCCTCGGCAAGGTGAACCTCGACGAGTTCGCCATGGGGTCTTCCAATATGACGTCGGCGTATGGGCCGGTGGCCAATCCGTGGACGCGGCGGGGGGATAACCGGCCGCTGGTGCCGGGGGGCTCCTCGGGCGGCTCGGCGGCGGCGGTGGCGGCGCGGTTGGCGCTGGGGGCGACGGCGACGGATACCGGCGGCTCGATCCGCCAGCCCGCGGCGTTTTGCGGGATCGCCGGGATCAAGCCGACCTATGGTCGGTGTTCGCGCTGGGGCATCGTGGCGTTTGCCTCCTCGCTCGACCAGGCCGGGCCGATTGCGCGGACGGTGGAGGATTGCGCGATCATGCTGCGCTCGATGGCCGGGTTCGATGCGAAGGACAGCACGTCGGCCGATATCGCGGTGCCGGATTTTCAGGCGGCGTGCCATCGCTCGGTGAAGGGGCTGCGGATCGGCGTGCCGAAGGAGTATCGCAGCGAGGGCATGGCGCCCGAGATCGAGGCGATGTGGCAGCAGGGGCTGGCGTGGCTGCGGGCGCAGGGGGCGGAGATTGTCGACGTGTCGCTGCCGCACACCAAATACGCGCTCCCGGCCTATTACATCGTCGCCCCCGCCGAGGCCTCCTCCAACCTCGCTCGCTATGACGGCGTGCGCTTCTCCAGCCGCACCGATGGCGGCGATCTTACCGAGCTCTACGAAAACTCCCGCGCCGCCGGCTTCGGCGCCGAGGTGCAGCGCCGGGTGCTGATCGGGACGTATGTGCTGTCGGCCGGGTATTACGATGCGTATTACATCCGGGCGCAGAAAATCCGCGCGCTGATCCTGAAGGATTTCACCGACGTCTTCCGCACGGTGGACGCGCTGGTGACGCCGACGGCGCCCTCGGCCGCGTTCGGGCAGGGCGAGAAAATGGACGATCCGGTGACGATGTATCTGAACGACGTGTTCACCGGGCCGGCCAATATGTCGGGGATTCCGGGGATGTCGGTGCCGGCGGGGCTGGACAGCCAGGGCCTGCCGCTGGGCTTGCAGGTGCTGGGCAAGCCGTTCGACGAGGAGACCGTGTTCGCGGTGGCGGCGGCGATCGAGCGGGCCTCGGGGTTCACGGCGCTGCCGGGGATCAGGGCGGGAGCGCCGGCATGAGCTATGTGATCGAGGGGCGTACGGGCCCGTGGGAGATCGTCGTCGGGCTTGAGGTGCATGCCCAGGTGATCAGCAAATCCAAGCTGTTCTCGGGGGCGGCGACGGCGTTTGGTGCCGAGCCGAACAGCCAGGTCAGCTTCGTGGACGCAGCCTTCCCCGGCATGCTGCCGGTGCTGAACCGCGAGGCGGTGGCGCAGGCGGTGCGGACGGGGCTTGGCCTCAATGCCCACATCAACATGGTCAGCCGGTTCGACCGCAAGAACTACTTCTACGCCGATCTCCCGTCTGGTTATCAGATCAGCCAGTACGAACACCCCATCGTCGGCGCCGGCACCATCGAGATCACCCTCGCCGATGGCAGCACCCGCCAGATCGGGGTGACGCGCCTGCATCTCGAGCAGGATGCCGGCAAATCCCTGCACGACCAGCACCCCACCAAATCCTACATTGACCTCAACCGCGCTGGCGTGGCGCTGATGGAGATCGTCAGCGAGCCCGATATCCGCTCGCCCGAGGAAGCCGGCGCCTACGTCCGCAAGCTCCGCTCCATCCTGCGCTATCTCGGCACCTGTGACGGCAACATGGAGGAAGGCTCGCTCCGTGCCGACGTCAACGTCTCCGTGCGCAAACATGGCGAGCCCTACCGGACGCGCTGTGAAATCAAGAACGTCAACTCCGTGCGCTTCGTCATGCAGGCGATCGAGGTCGAGGCGCTGCGCCACATCGATATCTGGGAATCCGGCGGCACGGTGCAGCAGGAAACCCGCCTGTTCGACCCCAATCGCGGCGAAACCCGCTCCATGCGCTCCAAGGAGGACGCGCATGACTACCGCTACTTCCCCGACCCCGACCTGCTCCCGCTGGTGCTGGACGAGGCCTGGGTGGCGGAGCTGAAGGCCGCCCTGCCCGAACTGCCGGATGCCAAGTTCGCGCGCTACCAGACGGACTACGGCCTCTCCGCCTACGATGCCGCGACCATCATCGACGACATGTTCCGCGCCCGCTGCTTCGACGCGCTGGTGGCCAAGGGGGCGAACGCCAAGGAAGCGGCAAACGCCATCCTCGGCGCCCTCTCCTCAAAGCTGAAGGACCTCGGGATCGACTGGCCGGAGGTTTTGTCGCCGGACTGGACGCATCTGCTGGAAGAAGCCGCCGCCTTCCTCGCCGCCAAGGCCGCAGGGCGGATCAGCAATGCCTCGCTCAACACCCTCCTGCTCGGCATGGGCGCCGAACCCCGGGGCGCGGCCCTGGACGGGCTGATCAAGGAGCGCGAGCAGGTCAGCGACACCTCCGCCATCGAAGCCGCGGTGGACGCCATGCTGGCCGCCAATGCCGCGAAGGTCGAGGACTACCGGGCCGGCAACGTCAAGCTCTTCGGCTTCTTCGTCGGCCAGGTGATGAAGGCGATGGCGGGCAAGGGCAATCCAGGCCTGGTCAACGAAGCGCTGAAGGCGCGGCTGACCGAGGGCGGCTGAGCGGCGGGCTAGGCGCGCTGGCGGTCCGAACTTTCGCGGGACGTTTCATCGGCCCAGTACACCTCGGTCATCGCGATTTCCGCGACCACCTCGCGCACGCCATCGAGCCGGAGCGCCGCGTTGCCGTCGGTCCAGCGCCAGTGCCGGCCGCGCTCGTCCTGCTCGACCGGATACCAGCCGTCGCCGAGCCGCGCGTCGTCAAGCGCCACCGGGGCGCCGTCGAACCACAATTGCGCGACGGCGACGCCGAGTTGGCGATGCTCGTCGCTGTCGGCGCGGGTGTGTGAGGGCACCGCGGCGCGCGAAAGCAGCCGCACCACGCCACTGCGCCGTGGCACGCGGAAAGTCAGCCGGTCATCGCGGGACTTTGCGCGCACGCGGTGGCCGTGAATGGAGAGGCAGGCGGCGGCGTCTTCCGTGATGCCGAAGCCGAGTTCCGCCGCCCGGGCGAGCAGGCGGCGCCGCGCCTTGAGCACAGCCGGGCCGCCAATGGCCATCGGGGCGCAGGCCTTGGTCGACCAGACCCCGCTGGCAAGATCGGGATGGAGCTGGATCGCGGGGCCGCCATTGGCGAAAGCGCTGCGATTGCCGGTGTCGAGATAGGTCTCGCAGGGCAGGCCCTCGGCCAGCAGCACGTCATGCGCGGGGAGTTCGACATGGTAGTAGGTCACGCGCGCCGACTGCTCCTGGCGAATGCTGCGGCCGTTGACGAGATAGCGGACCGGGATGAGCATTCCCTCGACATGCACGGAATGGTCGGGGCTGAGCATGAGATCGGCGATGGGCATTCCGGGGCCGAAGGCGCCGGCCAGCACGCGAATGGGCCAGATCTCGGCCGGCAGGGGGTGGCGATTGCAATCGATGGTGCGATAACCGATCCAGCGGATTGGCGCGGCGGCGCCGCGGGCCAGCACCACCTGGTCGCCGATGCGTAAATCCTCCACCACGACATGGCCGCGCAGCGTCAGGATGTGCGTGCCTTCACGGAAGCAGGCGGGGGGCGGGAAGGTATTGCCGGTGACGATATCGACACTGGGGCCGGGCACGAAGAACCCGCCGTTCCACTGCTGGTCCTCCGACACGTACGGCTTGGTTATGTTGGTGAATATGTTGTTGGTAATGGTCGCCGGTATGTTCGTGCCGCCAGCAACGGTGCCTTGGTTGAGCAGAAACACGGTCGCGCCGCGCTGATCTGTGATGGTGTTGCCGCTGACGACGAGGTTACTGTTGTTGTAGGTCCCGGATCCACCGAAATGGAGGAAGTATTTATTAGACCTGTTGCGGAAGTCGGCCCACCGCGGCGCGGAATCGATATGAAATCAGGGGATTCCCAGATCACGGGTGG
>CAIYPH010000487.1 GCA_903928045.1 uncultured Rhodospirillales bacterium | reverse complement strand
CGGCTCCGCAGACCACGGCTCCACGTCCCGCGAGCCCGGCTGCCGGTGCCCCCGGGCCGGCGATCACCCCGCGCGGACCCGCACTGCCCGGCGCCGCCGCCCCGCTGCCGCAGTTGCGCGCCGCCCCCGCTGCACCCAGTCCGGCGGCTCCCGGCACTGCCGCCGCGCCACGCCCGGCCGCCCCGTCGCCCGCGATCCAGGCGGCGCCGAACCAGGCCACCCCGTCAGCCCCGCGCCCGGCCGTCCCCTCGGCTCCCCAGCCGCAGGTGACGCGTCCGAGCCAACCCTCCACCCCCCAGGTCGCGGCGCCGCAGCGGGCCCCCGCCCCGGTCCCGCAAGCCCCGTCGGCCGCCCCGGTGATGCCGCAACGCACGCCGGCCCCGCAGCCGCAACCCAGCCCACCCGTCACCCACGCGGCCCCGCAGCCGCAATTCACCCCGCCCGTCACCCACGCAGCCCCGGCGGCACCGCAGTACAGTCCGCCGGCGCAGCATTTCGCGCCAGCCCCTCAGGCGATGCCGCAGCAGCACTACAGCCCGCCCGCCCCGCAGCAGCACGCGCCGGCAGCCCGCAGCTGCCCGCCGGGCCGGCCGAACTGCTGAAATGAGCCGACGGGCAATCCTCGACGCCGTCCTCCTGCCCGCCGCCCTCGTGGTGGTGGTGCTGGAGGACATCGTCTGGGCCGGCCTCAAGGTGGTACTGCGGCAGATCAGCGGCCTGCCGCCCCTCAAGCGCCTGGAAGCGCGACTCGGCCGCCTCGGCGGCTGGGCCGCGCTCCCGCTGTTCCTGGTGCCTGAACTCATCGGCCGGGTCGGCGAAGTCTGGGCCGTCGCGCTGTTCGTCGGCGGCCATGTTGCATCGGGCGTCGCGGTCTATCTCCTGGTCCGACTGGTCTCCACCCTGATCGCCGTCTTCGTCTACCACGCCTGCGAGGCCGCCCTGCTGCAACTCCGCTGGTTCGCCGCCATGGTCGGCTGGCTCGCCCGGGTGCGCGACTGGGCACGGCTGCTGACCGCCGTGCTGCGCGCCCGGCTCCGGCAGCGCATGCAGGGCCTGCGCTCCCGCGCGGCGCGGCGTTTCGCGGCATTCCGGCGGATTTATGCGGTGAACCGCTTCCGCCAGTAGCCCCTTGCCGCCCCGCCCGTTCGGGCGTGAAATGCGGGCATGACCTGGTCCATTCTCGTTCGCGACCCCGCCACCGGCGCCCTCGGTGCCGCGGTCGCCACCCGCTTTTTCGCCGTCGGCGCCATCTGCATCCACGTCGAGGGCGGCGTCGGCGCGCTGGCGACGCAGGCGCTGATCAATCCGATGTATGCCGTGCACGGCATGCCCCGGCTGCGCGGCCACGAGCCGCCCGCCGATGTCGCGGCCGCGCTGCTGGCCGCCGATGCCGGGCGCGATCATCGGCAATTGCACATTCTCGATGCACAAGGCCGCATCGCGCAGCATACCGGCGCGGGATGCATCACCTGGGCCGGCCATCTCGCGGGGCATGACGTTTCGGTCGCCGGCAATATGCTCGCCGGGCCCGACGTGGTGGCGGCCACGCTCGCCGCCTGGCAATCGAGCCGGGGCAGCATGGCCGAGCGGCTGCTGACGGCGCTCGAGGCCGGCGAGGCGCAGGGTGGCGACAAGCGGGGCAAGCAGTCGGCGGCGCTGAAAATCTGCACGAATGACCCCTACCCCGACCTCGACATCCGCACCGACGATCACCCGGACCCGCTGGCCGAACTGCGTCGCCTGCTCGCGGTGAGCCAGGAGCGCTACGCGATATTCCGCACTTTCCTCGCCGGGCGGGACAGTCCCGCCGGCATCTATGAACGCGCCGAGATCGACGCCGCCATCGCCGCCGCCGAGGCTGCGCGCGACGGCTGATGGCGCGGGGTTTGCTAGGATTGAACCTCGGACGGCCTTGCGGACGGGAAGCGGACCGTCACATAACCGTCTGACCTAAAGATAAGGGGGCTTGAACCATGCGCCGAACCATCCTGGCCGCGGCTATTGCCGTTGCCATTCCCGCCGCCGCGATGGCGCAAGACCTGCCGACACTCCGCATCGGCCTCGCCGATGACGCCGACGCGCTTGACCCCACGCTGGGCCGCTCCTTTGTCGGCCGCATCGTCTTCGCCGGACTGTGCGACAAGCTGGTGGATATCGACGCCAATCTGAAGATCGTCCCCCAGCTCGCCCAAAGCTTCGAGTGGACCGACAACAAGACCCTCGTCTTCAAGCTGCGCCCCGGCGTGAAATTCCATGACGGCACCGATTTCGACGCGGCCGCCGTGAAATACAGCATGGAGCGCCACCTCACGATGCAGGGCAGCGGCCGCCGGGCGGAGATTTCCGCGCTCGACCGTGTGGAGATCGTCGATCCGCTCACCGTGCGCATGGTGCTGAAATCCCCCTCCGCCCCCTTCCTCGCCGCGCTGACCGATCGCGCCGGCATGATGGTCTCGCCGAAGGCGGCTGAAGCGGCGGGCAAGGATTTCTCCCTCAAGCCGGTCTGTGCCGGGCCGTTCAAGTTCATCGAGCGGGTCGCGCAGGATCACATCACGCTTGAGCGCTTCGACGGCTACTGGAACAAGGATGCCATCAAGCTCGGCCGCATCGTCTACCGCACCGTGGTGGACCCCTCCGTGCGCGTCGCCAACCTCCAGGCCGGCGCGCTCGACATGGCCGAGCGCATCGCGCCGACCGACGTGGAAGCGGTGAAGAAGAACGCCAAGCTCAAGCTCGCCGTGTTTGACGGGCTGGGCTACCAGGGCATCACCTTCAACACCAACCATGGCGAGCGGGCGAAGTCCCCGATCGGCCAATCCGAGCTGGTGCGGCAGGCCTTTTCGCTGGCGATTGACCGCGCCGCGATGGTGCAGGTGATCTACGCCGGCATGTTCACCCCCACGGTCCAGGCGGTTCCGGCGGCGAGCCCGTTCTATGCGCCGGAGGTGCCGGTCCCGCCGCGGGACGTCGCCAAGGCCAAGGCGTTGCTGGCGCAGGCCGGGGTGAAGCTGCCCGTCACCGTCGATCTCACCGTCACCAACAGCGCCACCCAGCAGCAGGAAGGCGAGGTGATGCAGGCGATGGCCGCGGAAGCAGGGTTCGACGTGAAGCTGCGCACCATGGAGTTCGCCGCCTCGCTCGACGCCGATGACCGCGGCGATTTCTCGGCCCATCTCATCGGCTGGTCGGGCCGGGCGGATGCCGACGGCAATCTCTACGTCTTCTTCCACACCGGCGGGCCGCAGAATGTCGGCGGCTACAGCAACAAGGACGTCGACGCCTGGCTCGACGAGGCCCGTGCGGTCTCCGACGTGGGTGCCCGCAAGGCGCTCTACGGCAAGATCGCCGCCCAGCTCGTGAAGGATGTGCCGCTGACCTATCTCTACATCAACAAGTGGATCACCGGTATGAGCACCAAGGTGGATGGCTACACCCCGATCGCCGATGGGATGATCCGCCCCCAGGGCATCACGGTGGCGAAGTAGGGCGGCATCATGCGCGGACATCTCGGCGTCCGGCTGGCCCAGGTCATCCCGACCCTGTTGCTGGTCTCAATCTACGTCTTCTGCCTCCAGCAGCTCATGCCCGGAGACCCCGCTTTGGTGCTCGCCGGCGAGGAGCGAGACCCTCAGGTGCTGGCCCAGATCCGCGCCGAGCTGTGGCTCGACCGGCCGCTGGTGATCCAGTATTTCCACTGGATCGGCAACGTGCTGACCGGGGATCTCGGCTTCTCCTGGCGCATCCGCCAGCCCGTGCTGCAACTGGTGACACAGAAACTGCCGGTGACTCTGCAGCTCGGCTCGATGGCCTTCATCATCGCGGTGTCGATCGGCGTGCCGATGGGCATCCTCTCGGCGGTGAAGAAGAACTCCTTCTGGGATTACTTCGCCAACGGCATCGGCCTCGCCGGGCTGTCCACCCCGAACTTCTGGCTCGGCATCATGCTGATCCTGTTGGTCTCCGTCCATCTCGGCTGGCTGCCGCCCTCCGGCTACGTCCCGCTGTCAGAGGATTGGCGCCAGTCGCTCGCCACCACCATCATGCCCGCCTTCGTGCTCGGCAACGCCATCGCCGCCGTGCTGATGCGCCATACCCGCTCCGCCATGCTGACCGCCTTGGAGCAGGACTATGTGCGCACCGCCCGGGCCAAGGGACTGATGGAATGGCGGGTGGTGCTGCGCCATGCCCTGCGCAACGCCCTCGTCCCCGTCGTCACCCTCGGCGCGCTCGAACTCGGCACCCTGCTCTCCGGCGCCGTGCTCACCGAGCAGGTGTTCTCGGTGCCCGGCTTCGGCAAGCTGATCGTCGATGCGGTGTTCAACCGTGACTACCCCGTCGTGCAAGGCGTCGTGCTGGTGACCGCGACGGTCTACGTCTCGCTCAACCTGATCGCCGACGTGCTTTACGTTCTCATCAACCCGAGGCTTCGCAACGCATGAGCGCGACCACCGCCACCTCCGTCCCCGCGATCGTCTCCCATAGCCCGGCGCGGCTCGCCTGGTTCCGCTTCTGCCGCCGTCCGGCCGCCGTGATCGCCCTCGTGGTGGTCGCGGTTTTCATCATCGTCGCGGCCTTCGCCCCCTGGATCGCGCCGTTCGACCCGATCAAGACGAGTTGGACCCTGATCCGCAAGGCGCCCTCCTGGGAGCACTGGATGGGCACCGATGAAAACGGGCGGGACGTGATGTCCCGCATCATCTTCGGCGCCCGTGCCTCGATGAGCGCCGGCGTGATCTCCGTCACCATCGCCGCCGGCATCGGCGTGCCGGTCGGGCTGATCGCCGGCTTCGCGGCGGGCAAGGCGGACATGCTGATCAGCCGCATCGTCGATGCCATGCTCGCCTGCCCCTTCCTCATCCTCGCCATTGCGCTCGCCGCCTTCCTCGGCCCGTCACTGCAGAACGCGATGATCGCCATCGGCATCACCGCCGCCCCGGTCTTCGTGCGCATCTCCCGCGGCGCCACCATCGATGCCGCGACCAATGACTACGTGGAAGCCGCAAGGGCGCTGGGCAATCCGCCGTGGCGGGTGGCGGCCCGGCATATCCTTCCCAACATCGTGCCTCCCGTGATGGTGCAGGCGACACTGGCGATCGCGGGCGCCATCATCGCCGAGGCCTCGCTCTCCTTCCTCGGCCTCGGCCAGCAGCCGCCGGCACCCTCCTGGGGGAGCATGCTGAACTCGGCGCAGCGCTTCCTCACCCAGGCACCCTGGCTGGCGATCTTCCCGGGGGCGGCGATCTTCCTCGCGGTGCTGAGCTTCAACCTGGTCGGTGATGGGCTGCGCGACGCGCTGGACCCGCGGGCAAAATAGCGCGCCAAAAGCCGGGAGCATCCGAAGGCTTGCTGGGCTTTCCCTGCAACGCCTTCGGCCAGGGCACGATCATGCCGGGCTTCGTCGTGTCGATCCCGCCGAGCGCATAGGTCCGCCGGCACAGTTCCGCCGCGAGATCGGCGCGGCTGCTGATGCCGTCGAACTCGGCATAGTCGATGGCAGCACCGATGGTGAGATCGAGCGGGGTGCCGAAGCGGCGGCGGATTTCGCCGGCCATCAAGGCGAGGCGGATGGTCTGGCTGCGATGGCTGGCGATCTGGAAAATCCGGCTGTTCTGGCCGTGGAAATAGACCGGCACCACCGGGCAGCGGGCGCGTTGCAGCAACTGGCCGATGAAGGGCTGCCACGGCCCGTCCATCGCCGGGCGGCGGCCGAGCGGGTCGGGCGAGGTGGAGATGGCGCCGGCCGGAAAGACCAGCACCATGCCGCCGTCATCGAGGTAGCGCCTGGCTTCGGCGCGGGAGCGGACGTTGGTGGCGGTGGCCTCGGCGGTGCCGGCGAAATCGAGCGGCAGGAAGTAGTCCCGGGTCTCCGGCGTCTGCACCAGCACGGAGTTGATGAGCAGGCGGAAATCCGGCCGGATCTTGCTGGCCAGCCAGCACAGGCCAAATCCGTCGACCAATCCGTAGGGGTGGTTGGCGACGATCAGCAGCGGCCCGGTGCGGGGGATCGCGCGCATCGCCGCATCGTCGAAGCGCAGTGTAATGCCGGTGCGGCGCATCATCTCGTCCCAAAAGGTCTCGGCGGTACCGCCATCGGCGCGGAACCCGTCATAGACGGCCTTCAGCTTGCGCTGGCCGCCAATCAACTCGACCATCCGGACCGCCGCGCGCTGCAAGGCCGACATCGCCGGATCCACATAGGCGATCGGCGGCGCCTCTTCGAAGCTCTGGCTGCCGGATTGCGCCATCATGTCTGGTCTCCCGCTGCGGCCCGGCACGGTGCGCCGGTGACTCGTACTTTCATCATCAGACGACAAGAACACCGGCGCGGTTTTCGCTTCAACCCGGTTTTCGCCTGTCGCCAAATTTTCATCCGGGCGTCACCGCTCTGTCGCATGCCCGTTGCTATCAGGATCGACCGGCCGGGAGCACCCGGCTGCGGATTCGCGAAACAGCGGAGTGCGCGCCATGAACATGATCACGCCGATGAGCGATGCGGCCCGCGCTGGCACGCTGAGCGTCCGCCTCGCCTGTGGCGCCGCCGAAATCGACGCGGCGCAGGCGCTGCGATACGCGGTGTTCTACGACGAGATGGGCGCTCGGCCGGACGCGATGACCCGGCTGGCCCGAAGGGACCGGGACCGGCACGACGAAGTGGCATCCCACCTGATCGTGGTGGATGACAGCGCGGTCGACCTGGCCTGCGGCATCGTGGCGACCTATCGGCTGATCGATGCTCCAGCCGCCGCGATCGCTGGCGGTTTCTACTCGGCCAGCGAGTTCGATATCGCCCCCCTGCTCGGCAGCGGGCGGGTGCTGGAGCTTGGGCGCTCCTGCGTGCATCCGCGCTACCGCTCCGGCGCGGTGCTGCAACTGCTGTGGCGGGGGATCGCGGAGTTCGTCCATCCCCGCGGGATCGACCTTCTGTTCGGCTGCGCCAGCCTGCCGGGCACCGACCCCGATGCGATCGCCGATCAGCTTTCACTGCTCGGCCACAATTACCTTACCCCGGCGGCGAGCCGTCCGGTCGCGCTGCCCGGCCGGTTCGTCGATCTCCGGCGCAAGGCGGAAGGGACGTTCGACCCGCGACAAGCCTTCATGTCTCTCCCGCCTTTGCTGAAGGGCTACCTGCGGCTCGGCGGCACCGTCGGCGACGGGGCGGTGATCGATGAACAGTTCAACACCATCGATGTGGCTTTGGTGGTCTCGACCGAGCGGATCACCAGCCGCTACCTCCGTCATTATTTGCGTAATGGCGGGGTGGCGGCCTGAGGGTTACCGGCCGATTTGAGGCCCCAGGGCGCGTCAGCGCCCGATCTGAGGCCCCAGGGCGCTTCAGCGCCCGATCTGAGGCATCGTGAACTCGGCGCCGGCGCGGATGGAGTTCGGCCAGCGCTGGGTGATCGCCTTGTAGCGGGTGTAGAAGCGGATGCCCTCCGGCCCGTGGATGTGGTGGTCGCCGAACAGCGAGCCCTTCCAGCCGCCGAAGCTGTGGAAGGCGGCCGGGACGGGGATCGGCACGTTGACGCCGACCATGCCGATCTTCACCGAGGAGGCGAAACCGCGCGCCGCGCCGCCATCGGCGGTGAAGATCGCGGTACCGTTGCCGAACTTGCCGGCGTTGATGAGGTCGATCGCGTCGCCGAGGCTGTTGCGGCGCACCACCGAGAGGACGGGGCCGAAGATCTCGTCCTTGTAGATCGTCATGTCCGGCGTCACGTTGTCGAACAGCGAGCCGCCGACGTAGTAGCCGCCCTCGTAGCCCTGCAGCGTGAGGCCGCGGCCATCGACGACGAGCTTGGCGCCTTCCTTGACGCCCTGATCGACATAGCCTGAGACCTTCGCCTTGTGCTCGGCGGTGACCAGCGGCCCCATTTCGGACTCCGGGTCATTGCCCGGGCCGACCTTGAGGGCGCGGACGCGGGGGGCGAGTTTCTCGATCAGGCGATCGCCGGCGTCACCCACGGCGACGGCGACCGAGACGGCCATGCAGCGCTCGCCGGCCGAACCGTAGGCGGCACCCATCAGGGCATCCACGGTCTGGTCGAGATCGGCGTCGGGCATCACGACCAAATGGTTCTTGGCGCCGCCGAGTGCCTGGACACGCTTGCCCAGATGGGTGCCGCCCCGATAGACGCTCTCGGCGATCGGGGTGGAGCCGACGAAGGAGATGGCGTGGATGTCGGGGTGGGCGATGATCGCTTCGACCGCCTCGCGGCCGCCTTGGATGACCTGGAAGACATCCTTGGGCAGGCCGGATTCGGCGAGGAGTTCGGCGAGGATGAGGCTGGCCGAGGGGTCCTTCTCCGAGGGTTTGAGGATGAAGCAGTTGCCGGTGGCGAGCGCGACCGGGATCATCCAAAGGGGGACCATCGCGGGGAAGTTGAAGGGGGTGATACCGGCAACGACACCGACGGGCTGGCGCATCGACCAGGAGTCGATCCCGGTGGCGACGGCCTCCGAGTATTCACCCTTGAGGAGGTGCGGGATGCCGCAGGCGAATTCGACCACCTCGATGCCGCGCTGGACCTCGCCTTCGGCGTCGGCCAGGGTTTTGCCGTGCTCGGCGGTGATGGCGGCGGCGAGGCGCTTGGTGGCACGCTCGAGGGCTTCCTTGAACTTGAACATCACGCGGGCGCGGCGCAGCGGTGGGGTGGAGGCCCAGGCCGGCCAGACGGCGTTCGCGGCGGCGACGGCGGCATCGATCTCGGCGGCGCCGGCCAGGGCGACCGTGCCGGACTGTTCGCCGGTGGCGGGGTTGAACACGCGGCCGGTGGCGCCGGTGCCGGCGACGATTTTGCCGCCCGTGTAATGTCCGATGTGGTTCATGGTGCCGGTCCTCCGCGCGTGGTGATATCGGGCACAGGATTAGAGCGGCGCGGCGCGCGGCGGAAGGGGTTGGGATGCAGCGCAGGGGCTCGGATTTGCGGAGGATGCGGTGTTTATGTTGCTATTTCGTAACAATTAGGGCGAGCGAAGATGGCTCGGCCCAGCGCCGTTTTAAAAACGGTCGCGCGAAAACCGCCGCACGGACTCGCCAGAGTGGGCGTGACACGGGACGAGCGGGTCTGGGATAGGGCGCCGGACGCGCGCGCGGGGAGGTTGAAACGACGGGCGCGGGGGCGGCGGGGCGGGCGGCGCGCGGGGAACGATGTGCGGATTCCGGGCGACGCGATACGGGCGCCGGGTTCGCGCGGCGCGGCGACTTGCGGGTGGGTGCCGGGGCGGGCACGCCTTGCGGAGCGTTGGCGAGGGCGGAGAACAGGTTCTCCAAGTCTCGGCGCATTCGGTTGAGGCGGAGATAGACCACCAGCGCAAAGGGGCCGAGGAACCACAGCCGCGTCAGCACGGCGAGGCACAGCGGTGCCAGGGCGGCGCTGAGCGCGCGCCCGAGGTCGCGCAGTGCGGCGGCCTGGTCCGGAGCGGGGGTGGAAGATGAGTTCATGGTTCGTTCATAGCGCGTCATGCGCCGTAGCACAAGCGAAAAAACTTGGTTGTTTGAAAAAAAATCAACCGATCGCGGCGAGAGGGGTCACCAGGGCGACGCCGCCCTTGGTCGCCAGGACGTGGCCGGGGGGAACCTCGTGCCAGGGGCCTTCCTGCATGTCGAGCGGCTCGGACATCACCAGCACCGCGCCGCGTCCGGGGGTGAAGCTGACCGCCTGCTCCCGCACCGCGATCTCCTCGCCCTCGGCGAAATAGAGGCTCGGCGGCGTGTCGTCGCTGGCGTAGCGCAGGGCGAACATGCGCTCGCCATCGGAGAAGGCGGCGGTCATGCGCAGCGGGTCCTGGATGTCATGCGCCGCCATCACGCCGCGCACGGCGGATAGGGCGCGGGCGAAGGCGCCGGGCGGGTCGTCGAGCAGGCCGAGGCCGATGGCGAGGAGGAAAAACGCCTCGGTGTCGGTGGTGCCGGCGCGCTGGCGGTAGACGTCGGAGGGGATGAGGTTCTCGATGTCCCGCCTGATCGCCGCATAGCCGCCGATATGGCCGTTATGCATGAACATCGCGTGCGCATAGCGGAAGGGGTGGCAGTTCTCGCGGCTGGTCGAGGTGCCCGACGAGGCACGGACATGGGCGAAGAACAGGCGCGAGCGGATCTGCTCGGCGAGGCTGCGCAAATTGGCGTCATGCCAGGCGGGCAGGGTGTCGCGGTAAAGGCCGGGGAAGCCGCGCTCGCCATACCAGCCGATGCCGAACCCGTCGCCATTGGTGGTGGTGGCGCCGAGGGTGGCGTGCAGGCTTTGGCGGATCAGGGAGTTCTGCGGTTGGAACAGCAGGTGGTCGATCCGCAGCGGGGAGCCGGCATAGGCGAGCCATCGGCACATGTTGGCGTCCTTCCTAGTAAGGAAGGAAGAAAGAAGTTCTTTTTTTGAAAAAAAAGAACCAAAAAAACTTTCACCCATTTGGTTCGGAGTTG
>CAIYPH010000486.1 GCA_903928045.1 uncultured Rhodospirillales bacterium | reverse complement strand
TTTTTTGGTTCTTTTTTTCACAAAAGAACTCGCTTCCTTCACCGAACCCCCGCCGCCTTCAACCCATCCGCCAGATCCGACGTCATCCGCGCAAACGCGTCATCGAGCGACATTTCGCCGGCGATCGCCTGGTTCAGCCGCACGATCAGCGCGTTGAACATGATGCGGTTGCGCAGGTAGCCCTGGAGCTTGTAGGCGGTCGGGCTCAGTGCGGCGGCGTTGGCGGCGGCGGCCTCGAGCGACTTCTGCACCTGCTTCATGTCGGTCTTGTAGGCGATGCCCTTGGCCATCAGCCCGGCATGGGCGGTGAGGAACAGGGTGCGGGCGTGGTATTCCTCGTAGACCGGCTCGCTGGCGATATAGTCGAGCACGCGGGCGACGGCTTGCGGGTTCTTGGTGGTCTTGTAGGCGACGAGATGGGCGCCGCCGGGCATGCCGGTGCATCCGGCCGGGCCGCAGGGGGTGTTGACGCCGTGCCAGTCGAACGCATCGCCGATGGTTTTGGCGAATTGCGGGAACTGCCAGTTGCCGGAGAAGTAGAGCACCACCTGGCCGTTGGCGAACTCCTCATTGGCGCCACGATAGGCGGTGCCGCCGACCGAGCCCCAGATCTGCTTGGACATCGTGCCGTCACGGTGCCAGTCATAGATGAGCTTGGACATCGCCTTGAGCCCGTCATCCACCAGCACCGGCGTGTCGCCCTCGAAGAACTTGGCCCCCATGGAGATGGCGGGGCCGGCGACGCGGTGGCCGGAGCGGTCGATGGCGATGGGGATGGCCGCACCGGTCTTGGCGGCGACGGCGCGGGCGGCGATGCCCCATTCCTGCCAGGTGGTCTTGGGGCCGGGCAGCGGGATGCCGGCCTGCTGGAACAGGGTTTCGTTGACGATCGGCATGGTCACCGTCACCTGGGACGGCAGCGAGAAGATGCCGGTGGTGTTGCCGGCCGGCCGTGTCCAGGGCAGCACGGCGGCGAAGTTTTTCTCCCAGTAGCCGCGATCCATCAGGAGTGGCCCGAGATCGAGATAGTAATCGGCCTGCCCACCGAGATCGGTGATGCGCGCCATGTCCGGCGCCTGGCCGGAGGAGACGAGCTGCGGCAGCGTCTCGTTGATTGCCTTGTAGGGCACCTGGTCAAGGATGACCTTGATGTCCGGGTTGGCCTTCTCGAACCGGTCGAGCAGGTCCCGCATCACCTCGCCTTCGTTGCCGTCATTGTACCACATGATGCGCACGTCGGTGGCGGCCTGGGCGAGTGCCGGCAGCAGAAGCGCGGCCCCAGCCAGGGCGGCGCGGCGAAGCAGAGTCTTCATCGGAGGCTCCTCATGTTCACCAGGCCCCATAGGCCGGATGCGTCGGCGGGATGGGCAGGCTCACCCGCTCGCCGGTGCGGGCGGAATGGTAGATGGCGGTGATCAGCTCAAGCGAGGCGCGGGCTTCCGCCACCGTCACCGGCGGCGGCGTGCCGGCTTCGAGGCTGGCGTGGAACGCCTCGAACTGCCGCGCGAACCCCTCCTTGCCGCGCGGCGCGCCCTCAAGCGCGTCGTTCAGCCAGGCATGGTCCCGGGGCGCCTTGGGAATGAAGTTCCACGGCTCGCGCGAGCTGGCATAGACCTCGCCATGGCTCTCGATGGTGACGTTCTCCGCCATGATGCGTAGGCGGGAGATCTCGTCCGCCGAGCCGAGGGTGACGGAGAGCACGGCAATCGACCCATCCGCCATTTCCAGCACCGCCCCGCCGCAATCCTCGGTCTCGATCGGATTGACCCGGATCGTCGTCGTCGCGCTGACGGATTTCACTGGGCCGACCAGGGTGGTCAGCATGTCATGGATATGGATGGCATGGCCGAGAAACGCGCCGCCGAGTTCATAGGCCTTCGTCCCGCGCCACTTGATCGCGTAGTAGTCGGCCCCGCGCGTCCAATGGGTCTGCGCGGTGGTCAGGAACACCTTGCCCGCCGCGCCGCTGTCGATCACGTGCCTGGCCCGCGCCAGCCCATTGCCGAAGCGAGCCTGGAACACCGGCATCACCACCCCGCCGGTTTCCGCCACCACCGCCTCGACCTGATCGACCTCGGCGAGCGAACCCACCAGCGGCTTCTCGCACACCACATGCTTACCGGCCCGCAGCGCCCGCGTGATCGCCTCCAGATGCAGGAACGGCGGCAGGCAGATATCGATGATGTCGATATCCCCGCGCCCCAGCAGCTCTTCATCGAACTCGTCATGCAGGTCCGGCATCCCCACCGCCACCTTCGCCGCCAGCGACGCCGCGCGGGTGGTGTCCCGATCGCAAATCACCGCGACCTCGAACAGCTCGGGATTGGCGTTGTACCCCTCGACGTGGCGGGCACCGATGCCTGCGCCCACGACGGCGACGCGATAGCGGCGGCTCATGCTGATCTCCCTGACGAAATGGCGTGTTCATCCGCGCCGCGGCTGAACAAATGCGCGGCGCCCTCGATGGCGACCCGCACCTCCTCCTCCGCGCGCAGCAAAGTCTGGCCCGGCCGGCGTACGGTCAACCGCGCCCCATTGGCCAGCATCACGTAGACGTAGCTCTCGCCGCCCATCTGCTCGACGATTTCAACCACCCCCGGCAGCCCCTCGCCATCGGTGAACCCGAGATGCTCCGGCCGCACCCCCAGCGTCACCGCCTCCCCCTCCGTGGTCTCCCGCGCCGCCGCGACCGACAGGCTCGGCAACCCCTCGAACGCCACCGCCCGCCCGCCCACGGCATTGCCATCGAGAAAATTCATCCGCGGCGAGCCGATGAACCCCGCGACGAACTTGTTCGCCGGCCGATTATACAACTCCAGCGGCGTCCCCTGCTGCTCGATCCGCCCCGCCCGCAACACCACGATCCGATCGGCCATCGTCATCGCCTCGGTCTGGTCATGCGTCACGTAGATCATCGTCGCCTTCAGCCGCTTGTGCAGCGCCGTCAGCTCAACGCGCATCTGCACCCGCAACTCCGCATCGAGATTGGACAGCGGCTCATCGAACAGGAAAATCCCCGGCTCACGCGTCACCGTCCGCCCGATCGCCACCCGCTGCCGCTGCCCGCCCGACAACTGCCCCGGCTTGCGCCCCAGCAGATGCTCGATCTGCAGCATCCGCGCCGCCTCGGCCACCCGCCGCTCCACCTCGCCCCCCGCCATCCGCTGGTTCTCCAGCCCGAATGCCAGGTTCTGCCGCACCGTCATGTGCGGATACAGCGCGTAGGACTGGAACACCATCGCCAGCCCCCGCTCCGCCGCGCGCCGCTGCGTCACATCCGCGCCGTCAATCAAAATCTGCCCACCATCGGGCCGATCGAGCCCCGCGATCATCCGCAGCAACGTCGACTTCCCGCATCCGGACGGCCCGACGAACACCACGAACTCCCCCTGCGCGATATCGAGATCAACGCCATGGATCACCCGCAACAGGCCGAATTCGCGCACAATGCCGCGCAGACTAAGGGTCGACACCCCTACCCTCCCCATCCGCCAGCCGCATCGCGCTTCCCGCCATTCCCGCCCAGTCCCCACGCGGCGCTCCCTGTGCCGCTTGCCGCCACGCTAAACCGCCCGTCCCCTGCCGGCAACATTGCGCCCATGATGCGTGGCCAAGCCCCGCCGCGGCCGCTAATCTCCCCCCATCACCAGAACGCCGGACAACACGGCGCCGGAGGCCACATGGACTACCCCTATGACGTCGGCGCCTACACCCGCAAAATCACCACCGCCTCGCCCGACGCCCAGCTTTGGTTCAACCGCGGCCTCAACTGGTGCTTCGGCTTCCACCACGAGGAAGCCGTCGTCTGCTTCCAGCACGCCCTCAAAGCCGACCCCGACTGCGCCATGGCCCATTGGGGCGTCGCCTACGCCACCGGCCCCAACTACAACTACCCCTGGGACAAGCAGGACGAGAAAGCCAAGGCCAAAAACCTCGCCATCGCCTTCGACGCCATCCAGGCCGCCCTCACCCTCGCCCCCGCCGTCACCCGCGCCGAACGCACCCTCATCGAGGCCCTCGCCACCCGCTTCCCCCAGCGCGACCCCATCGAGGACCAGGCCCCCTGGAACCTCGCCTTCACCGCCGCCATGCGCGCCGCCCACCGCGCCTTCCCGCGCGACCTCGACATCCGCCTGGTCTTCGTCGAAGCCATCCTCAACCAGACCCCCTGGCTGATGTGGGACCTCAAAACCGGCGAACCGACCGAAGGCGCCGGCACGCTCGAAGCCCAGGAGGTCCTGGAAGCCGGCTTCCGCACCGTCCCCGGCGCCACCGCCCATCCCGGCCTGCTCCACCTCCACATCCACCTCATGGAAATGTCGCCCCACCCGGAAAAGGCCCTGCTCAGCGCCGATCGCCTGCGCGAGCTCTGCCCGGACATGGGCCACCTCGTCCACATGCCCTCCCACATCGACATCCAATGCGGCGAATACCGCGACGCCATGCTGTGGAACCAGAAAGCCATCGTCGCCGACCGCAAATACTACGATCGCGCCGGCGCCCTGAACTTCTACTCCGGCTACCGCTTCCACAACTACCACTTCGCCGCCTACGGCGCGATGTTCCTCGGCCAGTTCGCCCCCGCCCTCGCCGCCGCCAACGGCCTCATCGAAACCATGCCCGAAGCCCTGCTCCGCATCCCCTCCCCCCCCATGGCCGACTTCCTGGAGAGCTGGTACGCCGTCCGCCTCCACGTCCTCGTCCGCTTCGGCAAATGGCAGGACCTCATCGAACACCCAATCCCCGAAGACCAGGAGCTCTACCTCACCACCACCGCCACCACCCACTACGCCCGCGGCGTCGCCCACGCCGCCCTCGGCAACGTCCCTGCCGCCGAAGCCGAGCAAACCCTCTTCCGCGCCGCCGCCGCCCGCATCCCCGAAACCCGCCGCCACATGGTCAACGTCAGCGCCCCCCAGGCCCTCGCCATCGCCGAACACATGCTCGAAGGCGAAATCGCCTATCGCCGCGGCCAACACGCCGCCGCCTTCGCCAGCCTCCGCGCCGCCATCGCCCTCGAAGACGCCCTGCCCTACGAAGAACCCTGGGGCTGGATGCAACCCGTCCGCCACGCCCTCGGCGCCCTGCTGCTCGAACAAGGCCACATCGCCGAAGCGGAGGCCACCTACCGCGAAGACCTCGGCCTCGCCGGCACCCTCCCCCGCGCCCAAATCCACCCCGACAACGTCTGGTCCCTGCGCGGCCTCCTCACCTGCCTCGAACGCCGCGGCGAGCAAACCGAGGCAAACCTCATCCGCCAACGCCTCGATTTCGCCGCCGCCCGCGCGGATACCGACGTCGCGGTCTCCTGTTTTTGCGCGCGCGGGTAGGGGAAGAAAACAAGCGGTCGCTTTTTTGAAAAAAAGCTCCGCAAAAAACTTCTATCCGTTTGCTGCCGTCATGCTGTCCTTACGCTCCCTCAGACCGCCGAGCGGCTTCGTCTATCCCGCCGCCTCATGAGAAGCAGCGGCACGAGGCCAGTCGCGGTGATCGCCGACATCACCCACCAGGCCAGGCGAAAGGCGGCCATGCGTGCCTCCACCGAGGCCGGGGCGCCGATGATGGCGACGAACACCGCGACGCCGACCGCGAAGCCGATCTGACGCACCATGTTGATCACGCCAGAGCCGGTGGCGAAGGATGAGGCTGGCAGCGCCGAACTGGCGAACCCCATCAAGGTCGGCAGTGTCAGCCCGACGCCGATGCCGGATGGTATGGTGCAGAGAATGGCGAAGCCGAGGTCCGGGTGCGGCCCGGCCAGTTGCGCCCAGACGATGACGCCAGCGGCGAACGTGACCAGTCCGGCCACCACCACCGCCGCGGAGCCGAACCGCTTGATCAGTCGGCCCGCCAGCAGCAGCGAGGTGACCGGAACCATGAACGGGCCGGGTGCGATGGCGAGGCCAATGGTCATGGCGTCCCAGTGCCAGACGCTCTCCTCCCACAACACGAGCGACAGCAGGAACCCGCCAAAAGCGGTCGAGAACGGCGCCATCGTCAGGGTCGCGCGGGTGAAATCGCGGATGCGGAACAGCGCGGGGTCGATGAACGGATTGTCCGAGCGCAGGCAATGGATCACGAACACGCCAAGCATCACCGCCGCCGCGGCGAAGCTGAGCTGAACCCGGGAGTCATGCCAGCCCCAGTCGTTCAGCTTCACGATCCCGAAGGTCAGCGTGGCGATCCCGGCGGTGATCAGCGCCGCCGCCCAGACATAGGGCGCGGCAACATCATGGCCGGCGACCCGCGGCAGCTTGATCCAGCCGACCAGCAGGGCGAGCAGGCCGATCGGCACGTTGACCAGGAAGATCCAGCGCCAACTGGCCGCAACCAGCAGGCCGCCGACCAACGGCCCAAGTGCCGCGGCAAACCCGCCGACCGCCGCCCAGACCCGCACCGCGCCCCCCCCGGCGCTCTGGCGGGAAGGTCGCCAGGATCAGCCCAAGCGAGGTCGGCGTCAGCAGCGCCGCGCCGGCCGCCTGCACCAGCCGGAAGGCGACCAGGGCCGCGACGCTGTTCGCCAGCGCGCAGGCGGCCGAGGCGGCGGTGAACAGGGCGATTCCCACCAGAAAACTGGTGTTGCGCGGAAAGCGCTCCGCCACCCGGCCGCAGAACACCAGCAAGGCCGCGTAGACGATCGCGTAGCCGTTGAGGATCCAGGATAACGTCCCGAGGTTCGGCTGGTTGAATTCCGCGGCGATGTTCGGCAGCGCGACATTGACGATGAACAGATCGAGATTGGCCAGCACGATACCGGCGCAGACGATGGCCAGGACCTGGCCCGGGCGCGCGGCCGCAGTCATGCGGCGTCTCCACCAGTGCGATATCGCGCCGCGGGGCGGGCAAGCGACAAGTTCGGCCCCAGGGCGAGACGCGCATCGTCGAACCGTGCCCAGTCAGCCTGGTCCGGCAGCGATGGGATGGTGACGACTTCGCCGAGATCGAGGCCCGCCAGCGCGGCATCGACCATGTCGCCGGCGTCCATCAGCCGGTCGGCCGGCATCGCCGCCATGTCGATCCCGGCCTTGCCCCAAAGTTCGGTCCGCGTGGCACCGGGCAGCACCGCCTGCACACGGATGCCTTTGCCCGCCAGTTCCGTATGCAAGGACAAGCTGAGGTTCAGCAGGAAGGCCTTGGAGCCGCTGTAGACGGCGCCGAACCGCTCGGGCGCGAGGGCCAGGACGGAGGAGACGTTGATCAGCGTGCCGGCGCCGCGCGCCACGAAGCCTGCCACCGCCGCGTGGGCCAGGCGCAGTGCCGCGGTGATATTGATGTCCACCATCGCTTCCAGCCGATCCACGTCCGAGCCCAGCATCGGCCCGGCGACCGCGATGCCGGCGTTGTTGACCAGCATGCCGATCGCCGCGCCCTGGCGCAGGCGCCGCTCGACACGCAGCAGATCGGCGCGGGAGGCGAGATCGGCCGGGAACACCTCCACGGCACGGCCGGTATCGGCGCGCAGGCGTGCAGCCACGGCATTGAGCCGGGCCTCGTCGCGCGCCACGAGGATCAGGTCAGTGCCGCGCCGGGCGAGCCGGTCGGCGTAGACGGCACCGATGCCGGCCGAGGCGCCGGTGATGAGGGCGGTGTTTGCGGTGGGCATGGCTGGGCTCCATGGAGAGATGTTTTGATGACGACCGTCATGTTTGACATTATTAGTGGCGGCCGCCATTATAATTGTCAAGTCCGCGTCGTGCGGCGGAAGAGGTGGGGCCATGCGGGTTTCGAAGGAGAAGGCGGCGGAGAATCGGGAGCGCATCCTGACCGAGGCGGCGCGGTTGTTCCGCGAGCACGGCTTGGCAGGCATTGGTGTCGACGCCCTCACCCACGCCGCGGGGCTGACCCATGGCAGCCTCTACAGCCAGTTCGGATCGAAGGATCGTCTGGCGGAGGCGGCGATGGAACATGCGCTGACGACGAGTTCAGCGCGGATGCGCGACGCTGCAACGCTGGAGGAGTTTGTCACGCGCTATCTCTCGCAGGACCATCGGGATCGTCGCGGCGATGGCTGCGTGATGGCGGCGCTGGTCGGTGAGATGCCACGACAGGCGGGCAGCATCCGGAATCGCTTCACCAGTGCCGTGCGGGCGCTGAGCAAGCGGATCGCGGGCTTCCTGCCGCGTGGTCGCGAAACGGAGGATGAGGCGCTGGCCGTTGTCGCGACCTTACTGGGTACGCTGATCCTCGCGCGCGCGGTCGACGATCCGACATTGTCCGATCGCATCTTGGCGGCCACGCGAAGGAAGTTGGCCGAAAGCTAGACGTCCGGCGTCACAGGGACCGATCAGCCGATCCCTCGTCCGACCCCGGCTGACACGTCGTTGAAACCACCGCTGGAAAGGCGCGTCGCCGCACCCGTCCCGACGTCCGCGACCGCCTGTGGCGGAGGCCGCCCTCGCCCATAAGCGGCCTCATAGGAATATCGGAAAGACCACTCCAGGACGGTCATGCCGCCGATGGTTGCGAGTATGATCAAAACCTGACTTCGCACAGCGCTGGCGCAACGTCTCGTGTGGCGACCCCAGATCGAGACGCCGCGCCGGTCGATCATCAAAAACCCCGCGATATCCACCTCCCCGCCCGGCCGCCCCGCCCCTCACGGCCAGACCGGCACCTGAAATGCGCGTCTTGGCGTCGATCACGATATTCCCCGGCTCGATCAACCCCTTCGCCAGCAGCGGGCCGCGGGGAAGCAGCCGGAGGGGTCCGTCCGAGGATCTGTCAACGACGGTTTGTTCCTCTGCCAGGACAGCCGGGGGAACAAGGAAGCACTCCTTTTTTGAAAAAAAGGAGCAAAAAACTTTCATTCCATTGGCTTGTACCGCTCCCACCATCCAGGGATGGCACGCCAGCGGCAACGAAGTCAGGAAAAGTTTTTTTGGTTCTTTTTGTTCACAAAAAGAACTGCTTTCCTTCCTTCACCCGATGACCCCCGCCCATTTACCCCTCCCCCGCCGCGTGCCGGAAACGGCCATTTTGCCCCGCCCAAGGCAATAAACTCACCATGAGATGATATAAATTCATAAAATCCCCAAATTACAACCCACACCAAGACCTATCTGCTCAGGCTTTAGTGAAAGACGGACTTACGACTCAAGACTTATGACTTACGAATCCCCA
>CAIYPH010000485.1 GCA_903928045.1 uncultured Rhodospirillales bacterium | reverse complement strand
TTGGCGACTCGTATGTCTACGTTGTCTTCGAAGATGGCACTGACTTGTATTGGGCACGCTCCCGGGTGCTGGAATACCTCCAGCAGATCAGCGGCCGACTTCCCGCAGCGGTGCATCCCGCGATCGGGCCGGATGCGACGGGAGTGAAGATCGGCGATTCCCGGGTGGTGTATCCGTGGATCGGCTGCGGCAATTGTGATCGCTGCGCGACGGGTGATGACAACATGTGCACCCGCCAGCGCAGCCTCGGCGCGGTGCTGAATGGTGGTTTCGCACGCCAGGTGAAGGTGCCGCATCCGCGCTATCTGCTGGATTACAGCGGCATCGATGCCTCGCTGGCCGCGACCTATGCCTGCTCCGGCATCACCACCTACTCGGCGATCCGCAAGATCGGGGCGCTGCGGGCGGACCAACCGGTGGTGCTGATCGGCGCCGGCGGGCTCGGCCATGCCGCGATCGCGATGCTGAAGGCGTTCGGCCATGAGGCGATCGTGGTGATCGATACCTCGGCCGAGAAGCGGGAAGCGGCACTGGCCGCCGGGGCCAGCCTCGCCGTTGATGGTGGGGAGGCGGCTGTCGCGCAGCTTACCGCGCTGCCGGTGCCGATCGCCGCGGTGATCGACTTCGTCGGCAATAACGCCACCGCCAATACCGGCATGGCCGTGCTGCCCAAGGGCGGCAAGCTGATTCTGGTGGGGATTGGAGGCGGCGAGATCGTGCTTTCGGTCTCCGCCACCATCTTCAAGGCGCAGACGGTGCAAGGCAGCCTGACCGGCTCGCTCAATGATCTGCGTGACGTGCTCGAACTCGCCCGCTCCGGCAAGCTCAAGCCGTCGCTGATCATCGAGCGGCCGAAGACCGAGGCGGATGCGGCGATGCGGGACCTCGAGGCCGGCCGCGTCACCGGCCGGCAGGTGCTGATCGACAGCTAGACATTGCCATTCCCATAGCGCCAGACTCACCCGGCCGGGCGGTTCCGGCGCGAAGGGGCTTGGATGTCACAGAACGATCCGGTGAAAACGGCGGTGCGCACGCTCGACGTGTTCGAGGTGTTCGCTGCCGTGCGCGGGCCGCTCACGCTGACCGAGCTTGCCGCGAAGCTGGGCTCGCCGGTCTCCAGCACCCATGCCCTGGTCCGCACGCTGCAACAGCGCGGCTACGTCTATATTCTTGACGCGCGCAAGCGGGTCTACCCGACCAAGCGCCTGCTGATGATGGCGCAGCAGATCGCGCTCAATGATCCCGTGCTCGAGCGCATCGGCCCGGTGCTCGCCGCCTTGCAGGCGGATACCCAGGAGACCGTGATTCTCGGCAAGCGGCAGGGCAGCGCCATCACCTATCTCGAGGTGCTGGAAAGCCGCCAGACCATCCGCTACGCCGCCAGCCCCGGCGATGTAAAGCCGCTGCATTCCAGCGCCATCGGCAAGGCAATGCTGGGCCTGTTGCCGGAGGCCGAGCGGGCGAAGCTCGTGCGCGGGCTGGAGCTGCCCGGCGTGACCACCGCCACCATTCGGGATCCCGACGCCCTCCTGGCCGATCTCGCCGAGGGCGCGGCGCGCGGCTTTTTCATCACCCGCGGCGAGAACGTGCCAGATGTGATGGCGATCGCGATCTCCCGCATCGTCGGCGACGAGCCGTACGGGGTGGCGGTGGCCGGGCCGATCGCGCGCATCGAGGCGCATGCGGCGGCGATTTTCACGGCTCAGCGCAAGGCCGGCGACGGGCTGAAGGCGATCGACGCGGAACTGCGGGGCGATTGACACAGCGGATTGTCTTTTCGATATACCGAAGTTAAATTCCATATTCTGAAAGCGCTGCGCCCAGCGCCCATCAACAGGGGGTCCGCAATGGCGGCAGTCGCGTTCGATATCAAACCCGTCGCCGGGGCGCTTGGCGCCGACATCACCGGCATCGACCTCGCCGCCGGGTTGGACGATGCCACCGTCGCGGCGCTCCGCAAGGCGCTGCTCGACCATCTCGTGATTTTCGTCCGCGATCAGTCGCTGACCCCGGCGCAGTTCTCCGCCTTCGCGCGTCGTTTCGGCGAGCCGATCGCCTATCCGCTGGTCAAAGGGCTCGATGACCACCCGGAGATCATCGCGGTGGCCAAGCTCGAACATGAGCGGGTGAATTTCGGTGGGGTCTGGCACTCCGACACCACCTATCTTGAGCAGCCCCCGATGGGTTCGCTGCTGCTCGCCCGCGAGTTGCCGCCCTATGGCGGCGATACGCTGTTCGCCAACCAATACCTCGCCTACGAAACCCTTTCGCCGGGCATGCGGCGCTTCCTCGATGGCGCCAAGGGTGTTTCCAGTTCCGCCAAGGCCGACGTCTCGCGCACGCGGGAGGACCGCGTGAAGTCCGACGGTACCCAGCAGGCGCGCCAGGAGTTGAACGCCGAGCACCCCGCCGTGCGCACCCATCCGGAGACCGGGCGCAAGGCGCTGTTCGTCAACACCGCGCACACCACCCGCTTCGCCGATATGACCGCCGAGGAGAGCGCGCCGATCCTCAACTACCTGTTCCAGCATCAGATCCGCCCGGAATTCACCTGCCGGCTGACCTGGCGGCCGGGCACGCTGGCCTTCTGGGATAATCGCTGCGCGCAGCACAATCCGGTGAATGACTACCATGGCTTTCGCCGCATCATGCACCGCATCACCCTGGCCGGGGATACGCCGCGGTAGTGCGCGACAAGAGGTTGCGTACAACAGCCTTACGCGCCCCCGTTTCGATCGATACGGAACCGCGCTGTGGTGTGGGTTGCCACGCGATGTCTTCCTCCAGTCCAAGCCCGCACCGCCGAATATGCGTTTCAGATTTGAACTCGTGATTTGACCTTATTTGTTTCTTATTAGCAATAAAATAGATACAATTCGGCTGTCGCCTAATCCCTGGGCAATCGTCGAGGGAGGAGTTTCATCGGCTTCCCCTCGGAGTTCGGATACCAAAGGATGGCCTCGCGCTGTTTGCGGGTGAGGCGGCGCGGCTTGGGCGCGGGCTTGGGCCGCGGCTTGCGGGGGCGCCTGGGGAGGGCGGGAATGGCGGGGACGGTGAGGCCGAGCATGCGGCAGAGCGGCCGGAGGAGGCGCTGGGCCTGGGGGCTGGACGCAATGAGGGCGGCGGTTTCGGGCTGGTTGAGGGTGTGGGCGATGCCGCTGGCGTAGTTGCGGCCGAACCAGCCGATTTCGTGGGCGAGCCAGGCCCTGCGGGAGGGAAGACGGAGTCGGGGCGTTTTGCGTTCGGTTTGCGCCGGCTTTTCACGGGGCTTGCGGGGGGCGCGGGTGCGGGCGGGGAGGCCGGCGAGGAGGCGGGTGATGAGGACGATGAAGCGGGCCTGGGTGCGGCGGATGTAGTGGTAGATGACGAGGCCTGGTACGGGCGGGTTGGGATTGGGGTTGAACGCGCGGCCGATCGCCTCCAGCACGCCGCCGATGGCGGCGGCGAAGCGCTGGATCACCTCGGGGGTGCCGTCGGGGAAGCGCGGGGTGTGGAAGTGATGAAGCATGATTTTATGTATAACGGATATGTCTGGTTGAGACAAGAGAAAAATCGCCGTTATGCCAGATTTTTTTCGTCTTAAGCGCTCCTCGCCGCTGAGAGGCGCGGCGCGGAGCGGCGGCGGTCGCTAAACTGCTTGGCGTGAAACCAAGCAATCCTTAGGATGGCAGGGCCTATCGTCCATCCCGTGTGCACCGGGTCCGCCGGTTATCCGGGAATCGAGGAGTATTGTCATGAGCCTGTTGCGCTGGCCGATGTTCGGCCGGGAGGCACCGAAAGCGCCGCCCCCGGCATCCGAGCCGCAGATCCGGAGTCTGCGCGATCTGCTCGGCGAACCGCGCCCCACCGCTTCGCCACCCGCCGCCACGCCGC
>CAIYPH010000484.1 GCA_903928045.1 uncultured Rhodospirillales bacterium | reverse complement strand
CTGGGGCTCCTTCTCAATGAAGGAGTCCTATGAATCCTATCCACCCGTGATCTGGGAATCCCCTGATTTCATATCGATTCCGCGCCGCGGTGGGCCGACTTCCGCAACAGGTCTAATATACCGTGGTGTTCGAGCTGAATTCGCCGCTTGCGCCGCTGCTCAGCAGTCTTTCGGTGCAGCCCTTTGCCATCAGCTCGGCCGAATACGCGGCGGCGATGGACAAGGCCGGCACGCCGGAGAAGCTCGATCTTGAGCCGCTTGGCACCGGGCCTTTCCAGCTTGTTCAATACCAGAAGGACAGCCTGATCCGCTTCCGCGCCTTCCCCGATTTCTGGGGCGCCAAGGCCGGCCAGCCCGAGCGGGCGGCCAAAGTGGATCAGTTGGTGTTCTCGATTACGCCCGACGCCGCCGTTCGCTTTGCCAAGCTGCGCGCCGGCGAGTGTCAGATCGCCCGCTATCCCAACCCCGCCGATATGCCGGCGATGCGGAGCACGCCTGGCGTCGTGGTGCAGGAGAGCACCATTGCTTCGATGGGGTATCTCTCGTTCCGCACCGACAAGAAGCCCTTCTCCGACAAGCGGGTGCGCGAGGCACTCGCCACCGCGGTTGATCTCGACAATTTGGTCAAGGCGGTGTTCCAGGGCACCGGCACGCCGACCGCGGCCGTGGTGTCGCCGACGTTGTGGGGCAACAACCCCGCCCTCAAGCCGCGCGCCTATGATCCCGCCCGCGCCAAGGCGCTGCTCGCCGAGGCGGGCTATCCCAACGGGTTCTCCACCGATATCTGGGCCATTCCGGTGGCACGCGCCTATATGCCGAACGGCCGCCGGGCTGCCGAGATGATCCAGGCGGACTGGGCGAAAATCGGGGTCACCGCGAAAATCGTCACCTATGAATGGGGCGAGTATCTCCGGCGGGCCCGTAACAACGAAAGCGATGTCGGCATGCTCGGCGGCACCTGGGACTACCCGGACCCCGCGCAGATGCTGGGCGGTTTCACCTGCTCGGCGCTGACCAATGGCCGCAACATTCCGCAATGGTGCAATCAGGCCTATAGCGACATCGTCCAGAAGGCCAACATCGTCACCTCGGTCGAGGAGCGCACCAAGCTTTATCAGCAGGCCCAGCAGATCATCCACGACGAGGTGCCGATGATGCTGTTCGCCGATGCCAAGGCTTTTGTCGGCGTTTCGGCCAAGGTCGAGGGTTTCAAGCTTCACTTCCTCGGCGGCCAGCCCTTCGGCGGCGTCAGCGTCAGGCCATAGGTTCATTGCAGATCAGGGAGGGAAGGATGTTCTTTTTGTGAACAAAAAGAACCAAAAAAACTTTTTATGCCCTCGTTGCCGTTGGCTTGCTTCCCGGGATGGTTGGTTGCGGTACATGCCAAACGGATAAAAGTTTTTTGCTCCTTTTTTTCAAAAAAGGAGCGCTTCCTTCTACTTGTCTTGCCTTCGTTTATCAAGTTCTCACGTCGACGGAGTACGGATTCATGCAGCTCGCGCTCTCCACCTGGCCGGAAGTCGAAGACTATCTGCGGATGTCGGACGGCATGATCGTGCCGATCGGCTCCGTCGAGCAGCACGGGCCGAACGGGCTGAT
>CAIYPH010000483.1 GCA_903928045.1 uncultured Rhodospirillales bacterium | reverse complement strand
TGGGGGGCGGGATGGGTCATGTCTTTTAATATAAACTATCAGTTATGGAGAATCAAGATCAAAATCACTCGTCGGTAAAATTTTTTCTCCCCCCTCCCCTTCCCGCGCCGTCGCAGCCTATGATCGCCGGTGAAACCAACCGGAGGGTTCGCCATGTCCGATGACCTGCTGCGCGAACGCGATGCGCTCGCCGCCGCCGCGCGTGACGCCGCGCGGAAGCACCGGCGGCTGGCCGCGATGCACTACCCGGCCGGCACGCGGCTCGCCGTCAACTTCACGCTCGATTTCGATGCCATGTTGCTGCGCCGGCTGATGAACGAGCCGGCGATGCAGCTCGCCAAGGGGGAGTTCGGCGGCCGCGTCGGCATCTGGCGCCTGCTGGAGCTGTTCGATGGGCATGGCGTGAAGGCCACGATTTTCACCCCCGGCCGCATTTGCGAGCTGTATCCCCAGGCGCTGCGGGCGGCGGTGCGCGGCGGGCATGAGTTGGCCGACCATATGTGGGAGCACCATGTGCCGAAGGACCCGGCCTTGGAGCGCGACCACCTGACCCGCGCGCTCGACGCGCTGGAACGGGTGGGCGGCAAGCGGCCGGTTGGCAGCCGAAGCTGGCATAGCCATGCGCTGATGGTGGAGATGGGGCTGATCTATAATTCGCACGGCGCGGCCGACCAGCTGCCCTACTACGACACCGATGGCTCGGGCGGGGAAATGCTCAACCTGCCGTTCCACTACGCGATCGACGACGCGATGTATTACAGCTTCGCCTGGTTGGGCAGTTCCAACCCCGCCCAGCGCCTGTCGGATACCGACCGGGTGGAGGAATTGTGGTGGCAGGCGTTTGAGCGGGAGTATCAGAAGGGCGGCTACCTCAATGTCTGCATGCACCCCTTCGTGTCCGGCCGGGCGCTGCGGGTGGCGATGCTGGACCGGCTGATCGCGCGGATGAAGACCTTGCCGGGCGTGTGGTTCCCGACATGCGCGGACCTCGCGCGGCATTGTATCGCGCATGGGGAGGCACGCTGATGCCGTGGAAAGACCGCTACACCATCTCCGATGAGCGCTCGCTGAGCGATGCGGAAGTAACCTGGCCGGAGGGACGGCATTGCGCGTTCAGCGTGGTGGTGGATTTGAGCGTGGCGCGCGGACCTGCCGGCATCACGGCGGCGGACCTCGCCGCCAATCAGGCCCGGTTCGGCGCCGGGGACGGGCTGGAGCAGTTGCTGGGCGTGCTGGATCGCCACGGCGTCAAGGCGACCTTCGTGGTTCCCGCGGTGATCGCCGCGGCCGAGGCGGAGAGCGTGCGGGGGCTGGCGGCGGCGGGACACGAGATCGCGGCAGGTGGCTTTCGCCACGAGGATGTCACCAATCTCTCCCGCGAGGAGGAAGCACGGCGCATCGCGGTGACCACCGCGACCTTGGCCGAACTGACCGGCGCGGCGCCGGCCGGCTGGTATTCGCTGCCCCGGCCGGAGGACCCGTTCGCGGTGGGCACCATCAGCTCCAACACGATGGATCTGCTGCTGGAAGCCGGCTACCGCTACTTCGGCAACAGCCCGGCCGATGACATTCCGCATTGGTGGGTAACGGATTTCGTGGCCAAGCGCGCCATCCTCGCCATGCCCTATTACTATCATTTCGACGACCAGTGGTTCCTGCTGTTCCCCGCCAAGGGCACCGGGCTGGAACACGCCGACTTCCTGGCCCGCAACTGGCGGGCCGAATTCGACGCGCAATACAAGCGCGGCCGCATGTTCAGCATGGTGCTGCACCCCATGCATATCGGCTGGAGCCACCGGCTGGCCTTGCTCGACACCTTCCTGGGGTATGCGACGGGCCGCCCGGGCGTGTGGACCGCGCCCGCCGGGGCGGTGGCCGCGCATTGGCACGCGACGTTCCCGGCCGCGACGCATCTGCGGCTGGAGGAGAGTATCTGGCGGGATTATCCGGGGAGTTTGAGTTGAGGGGAGCCTAAGCGGAACGCTATATGGGAAAATGAGCTTATTTAATGTCCAGCTTCTCGTGTGTTGCAACTAAATTGCAAGAAGGATAATCTTACGCCCGAAATTGACCTTCGTCACCCCGAATTTCTTGGAGCACCAAATGGCCTCGATCCAATCAGATTGTCCGCACTGTAAGGCAAGAAAGATGGCATTTACAGGGCGTCATGCATGTCCAATTCAACACGGGTCGCCCGCATGCTTGATATTCCTTCAATGTAATGGTTGTGGCCAGGGTGTTATAGCAAGAGCACTTGATTTGAATGAGGTAAGCAGATGGATGCAAGGACAACAATTAAGTCCTAGAAGTATATTTGACCAGTACCCTAAATTTGAAGTTCAGCGGGCTCCGGCGAACATTCCCGAAGGGGCTGAGAGGTAATTGCTCATCCCACCCCTGCGATCGGCCCGGCGGGTAACTTGG
>CAIYPH010000482.1 GCA_903928045.1 uncultured Rhodospirillales bacterium | reverse complement strand
TGCCGGCGCGGGCGAATTCGTACTGCGTCACCATCTGCCCGGGCGCCGCCCCCAGGATCTGCCGCTCGGCCGGGCAGGGCGCCACCAGCTTATCCCCGGTGGCGAACCCGTTATCCTCCGGCTTCACCGCGCGCGGCGCCACCGGCGCGAAGCCCCGCTTGGCGACCCAGTCGGCGCGCACCGGCTCCAACCCCTTCTCCAGGTCGATCCGCACCGCGTCATCGGTATAGGGGCCGGACGTATCGTACAGCCGCAGCGGCGGCTCATTGGCCGTCGGGTGCAGCGCGATCTCCTTGAACGGCACCGCGATATCGGGCCGCCCCTCCGGGCTCGAATATACCTTGCGGGACCCGATCACGGGTCCGGTGGTGACGGTGGCGGGCTTTGCTTGCACGTTCATGGCGCGTCCTCTCACGATGGGGATGACGGCGGAGGTACGGGGGTCGCGTGCGTACGAAGTGTTCCCGTCCCTACGCCGGCATTACCCGGATCAGGTCTTTAGGGTTCACTGGGACAACCAGCGTCTCAGCCCCTCATGGGGCGCCCCTCGGATGGCCGCAACATGGTCCTGGCAGAGGTTTCGTGTCAACTGCGGGAAAGGGAAGGCAGGAAGCGCTCCTTTTTTGAAAAAAGGATACCCAGTCCACTTGAGAACCCGAAAAACGAAGAGAAGGTAAGGCAAGTGGAAGGAAGCACTCCTTTTTTGGAAAAAAAGGAGCAAAAAACTTTTATTCCAAAGGCATGTACCGCTCCCACCATCCCGGGAGGCACGCCAACGGCAACGAGGGAGTGAAAAGTTTTTTTGGTTCTTTTTGTTCACAAAAAGAACTGCTTCCCTACTCCAAAAACACCACACACGCCGGCCGCGGCACCGTCAGCGCATCCGCCAGCACCAGCCCCCCCGTGGCCACATCGCGCCGGAACAGGCTGACCCGGTCGCTCGCCTGGTTGCCCACCACCAGCCAGGCGCCATCCGGGCTGATCGCGAAATGGCGCGGCTTCTCCCCGCCGCAGGGCGTGTGGCCGCGCGGGCCGAGCCCTCCATCGGCGCCGATCGTGAAGCAGGCGATGCTGTCATGCCCGCGGTTGGAGCCGTAGAGGAAAGCGCCGTCGGGGCTGATGCGGATTTCCCCCCCGCTGCGCGGCCCGTCATACCCCTCCGGCAGCATCGAGACCGCCTCGTGCCGCTCCAGCCGCCCGTCAGCGGTCACGCCGCAGCGGATCACCGTCGCGTCGATCTCGCCCAGCACATAGGCGAAGCGCCCGCCGGGATGCACCACGATGCGGCGTGGCCCGCAGCCCGGCGGCATCATGGCATCCGCCCCATCCCGCTCCAACCCCTCCGGCCCGATCCGATAGGGCCGCACCACATCCATCCCGAGATCGCTGGCCCAAAACCGCCCCCCATCCTGCCCGTCCAGCCAGCCCATGTGATGCGCATGCGGCCCGGTCTGCCGCACCGGATGCACGCTCCCCCCCTGATGCGCGATCACCCGCGCCGCCCCAAACCCGCCCTTGGCATCGAGCGGGATCGCGGTCACATGGCCCGACGTATAATTCGCCACCGCCAGCAGCCGCCCCGCCGGGTCGCAGCGCAAATGGCACGGATCGGCCCCGCCGCTCGGCACGCTCGCCAGCAGCGACGGCACGCCGTCCCCATCCAGCGCCCAGGCACTCACCCCGCCGCCGGATTGCCCGCTGGCATCGCGCGTCTCGCTCACCGCATAAATCAGCGGCAGCGACGGGTGGCGCGCGAGATAGGACGGGTTCGCCGGCCCCTCCACCGCCGCCCTCTCCGACAGCCGCCCGCGCGCGGCATCGAGGCGCACGGCGTGCAGCGTGGTGGCATAGGTTCCGATCAGCAGGCGCATGGCGAGTCTCCCAACCCTCTCAGGGTGGGATAAGGAAGCGCTTCTTTTTGAAAAAAGAAGCAAAAACTTTCGCTCTTATTGCGTCATCTGTTGAGATCTGCGATTCTACTCCCCGGCGTCAGGGGAACATCTCAGGTATGGACAAAGTGGCGTTTGGGCGGTGGCTTGCCAGGATTGGAGAGCTCGATGGCGCCCAGCGTATGCGCGC
>CAIYPH010000481.1 GCA_903928045.1 uncultured Rhodospirillales bacterium | reverse complement strand
CTTCATCCGCCGCGATCGCGCCGCCGAGGCCGCTGCGGTGGAGGCGCTGCGGCAGGACGGGTTCCACCAGATGCGCATCGCCGGCGGCGCGACTGCACGGGGCCGGATGGCCTTCGTCTATCGCGGGCGGGACGCCCAGGAGCGTTGGCAGAATTTCGTCGGCGGACGGCTGCCGGTGCTGGTCGCGCAGGGGTGGCGCAATGAGATCGACCGGGATTTCGGGCCCGGCCAGGTGCGCAGCGTGGGGCCGTATGACTTGCGGGTGAGCGACGCCGAGGCCGGCGCCTTCGCGCTCGATTTCGGCATCGAGATCGACGGTGCGCGGGTGCCGCTGCTGCCGATCCTCACCCGGCTGCTCGACCGCGGGGGGGTGGAGGCGGCCAATATCGTGGGTGACGAGCTGATCACCAGCCTCGAGGACGGGCGGGTGCTGCGCCTGCCGGCCGCGCGGATCCGCCGGCTGCTGACGGTGCTGGCCGACCTGCTGGACGCCGCGCGCCGCACCACCGGAAGCGCCCTGGTGCTGCCGGACGGCGAGGCGCCCACGGTGCTCGATCTTGAGGACATGCTGCCCACGCGCTGGGACAATGCGGCCGCCATCTCCGACTATGCCAGGCGCTATCGTGGGGTGGAGGATATTCCGCCGGTGACCGTGCCGCCCGGTTTCACCGCGACCCTGCGGCCCTATCAGCAGCACGGCGTCGCCTGGTTGCAGCATTTGCGCGCGCACGGGCTCGGCGGCTTCCTCGCTGATGACATGGGGCTCGGCAAGACCGCGCAGACCATCGCCCACATCGCCATCGAACACGCGGAAGGGCGGCTCGACCGCCCGGCGCTGATCGTGGTGCCGACCAGCCTGGTCGCCAACTGGACGGCGGAGCTGGCGAAATTCGCCCCCCACCTCAGCGTCGCCGTGCTGCACGGGGTGGATCGCCACGCCAGGCGCGGTGAGCTGGAGGGGGTGCACGTCGTGATCACCACCTACACCGTGCTGGCGCGCGACATCGAGGAGATGCGCGAGCTGCAATGGCATATCGCGGTGCTCGACGAGGCGCAGGTGATCAAGAACCCCGATGCCAAGGCCACCCGCGCGGTCTGCCTGCTCGATACCCGCCACCGCGTCTGCCTCTCCGGCACGCCGATCGAGAACAACCTGCAAGAGCTGTGGTCGGAATTCGCCTTCCTGATGCCCGGCCTGCTTGGGGACCGCCGCGGCTTCGCCAAGCGCTTCCGCGCGCCGATCGAGAAGAACGACGACGCAGAGCGCCGGGTACAGCTGATCCGCCGCATCCGCCCCTTCCTGCTGCGCCGCACCAAGGGGGAGGTGGCGCCCGAATTGCCGCCGCGCCACACCATCCTGCGCCGCGTCAACCTCGCGCCCGCCCAGCGCGAGCTCTACGACACCATCCGCGCCACCTTGCATGACGAGGTACGCGCCCGCCTCGCGGAACTCGGCGCCGCGCAGGGCCGCTTCGTGGTGCTTGATGCGCTGCTCAAGCTGCGCCAGGTCTGCTGCGATCCGCGGCTCGTTAAGCTGCCCTCGGCGCGGCTGGTGCAGGATTCGAGCAAGCTCGATGAGCTGCTGGACATGCTCACCGAAATGCTGGCGGAGGGAAGGCGCATCCTGCTGTTCTCGCAGTTCACCTCGATGCTCGATCTCATCAAACCCCGCATCGTCGCCGCCGGCATGCCATTCGTCGAACTGCGTGGCGACACGCGGGATCGCGCCGAACCGGTCCGCGCCTTCGAGGCCGGCGAGGTACCACTGTTCCTCATCAGCCTCAAGGCCGGCGGCCGCGGCCTCAATCTCACCTCAGCCGACACGGTTATCCACTATGACCCGTGGTGGAACCCCGCGGTGGAGGACCAGGCCTCCGACCGCGCCCACCGGATCGGCCAAACCAAGCCGGTGTTCATCTACAAGCTGATCGCCGCCGATACCGTGGAGGACCGTATTGTCGACCTGCAGGCGCGCAAGGCAGCCCTGGCGAGCGTGGCCCTGGGCAACGGCGGGGAGCAGATCGGCGCCGGGGTGGAGGATCTGGAGTTCCTGTTCGCGCCGCCGTGATCGTGCCGGGGGGGGGCAGAGGCTGCTGGTGACTTGACGTCCGGTCGCGTGCTTCTGCCGTTTTCTGGATATGAGATGTGACGCGCGGCGCGCGATAATGCGGAATACGCTAAGCGGCATCCGAAAATACGGCGGTGCCCCATCGTCAATTTAGAGCTATATTCAAATTCGAATAAGGCAATTGCTCCGCAATTAATAGACCTGTTGCGGAAGTCGGCCCACCGCGGCGCGGAATCGATATGAAATCAGGGGATTCCCAGATCACGGGTGGATAGGATTCATAGGACTCCTTCATTGAGAAGGAGCCCCAG
>CAIYPH010000480.1 GCA_903928045.1 uncultured Rhodospirillales bacterium | reverse complement strand
TGCGACCATCCATCATGTCGGACGGCGCGATGACATCGATCCCGGCGGCGGCCTGGTTGACGGCCTGGGTGCGCAGGATCGTCAGCGTGTCGTCATTATGCACGTAGCCGTTGCGGATCACCCCGTCATGTCCGTGATCGGTATAGGGATCGAGCGCGACGTCGCCCACGAGGCCGACCTGGGGGAATTCGCGCTTCAGCAGCCGGGCGGCGCGGCAAATGAGGTTGTCGGGGTTGGTGGATTCGGTGCCCTCGGCGTCCTTGATCTCCGGCGGCGTCATCGGGAACAGCGCGATGGCGGGGATGCCGAGTTTCACGGCCGCGTCGCAATGGGCGGCGAGGCGGTCGATGGTGACGCGCTGCACGTCGGGCATCGAGCCGACATCGGTAGTGGTGTTGCTGCCCTCGATGACGAACACCGGCCAGATCAGGTCATCGACGGAGAGGCGGTTCTCGGCTACCAGCCGCCGGGTCCAGGCATCGCGGCGGTTGCGGCGCACGCGAGTGGTGGGAAAGGGCCCGACGGTCATGGGATCAGCTCCGGCGAAAATTCCGCCCGCTTAGTCCCACGTTCGGCCCGGCGAGGAAAGGTCAGAGGGCGGCGATGTGGGTCGCAAGATCACCATAGCCGGTCTGCCGCCGTTCATAGGCGAGGCCCAGCCTTGCGGCGGCGGCCTCGGCGGCGGCATCGAGCGCGGCATCCTCGGTCTGGGCGAGGTAGACCACGCGCTCGTAGTGGCCGAAATACATGTCCCGCAGCTCGGGATGGCGATCAATCCCGAGCCCCTCGATCACCAGCGTGTCGAACTGCCGGGCGAGGAAATCGGTGAGGAAGAAGCTGCGCATGTCCGCGTCCTCGGCCGCCGCGAATGCCTCAACGCCGGTGAAAAAAGCGTAGCAATGGGCGCCCGGCAGCATCGCGATGCCCTCCTCGGCGCAAAGCCGCTCCAGATCGCCCCCGGTGCCGCAATCGGCGTAGGCGAGGAAGATACGAGGGTGCGTGGGGCGGAATTTCGCCAGTGCCGTGCGCACGGCGCCCGGAATGCGCTCCGGGCGGTTGTGCAGCGTGGCGGGCAGGCAGTGCAGCGTGAGGTGATCGAGCCGGTTGGCCTCGATCACCGCGCCGATTTCGCGGGCGAGGGCCCCGCAGGCGAGGATGAGGCTCGCTTCGCTCACGCCGGCTTCGGCGCGGCGAGGCCGGCCTGGTTGGAGCGGCGCTTCATGAAGCTCTGCGCGGTCTCGACCGCCACAGCCGCATCGCGGCAATCGGCGTCGGCGCCGACCGACATGGCGAATTCCTCGTTGAGCGGCGCGCCGCCGACCAGCACCACCAGCTCGTCGCGGATGCCTTTGTCCTTCAAGGCCTGGATGACGACCTTCATATAGGGCATCGTCGTCGTCAGCAGGGCGGACATGCCCAGGATTTCCGGCTTGTGCTCGTCAATCGCGGCGAGGAAGCGCTCGACGGAGGTGTTCACGCCGAGGTCGATCACCTCGAAGCCCGCGCCTTCCAGCATCATGCCGACCAGGTTCTTGCCGATGTCGTGGATGTCGCCCTTCACGGTGCCGACCACCATTTTGCCGATCTTCGGCGCGCCGGTTTCGGCCAGCAGGGGGCGGAGGATGAACATGCCGGCCTTCATGGCATTGGCCGAAAGCAACACTTCGGGGACGAAGAGGATACCGTCGCGGAAATCCTCGCCGACGATGCGCATGCCTTCGACCAGCGCCACGGTGAGCACGTTGTACGGCGTCCAACCACGGCCGAGCAGGATATTCACGCCCTCGATGATTTCCTCCTTGAGGCCGTCATAGAGGTCGTCATGCATCTGGGCGACGAGGTCTTCGTCGGAGAGTTCGGCGAGATTGATTTCGGCGTCGGACATTGGAATTTCCCGTCAGGAGCGGCGGCGGCTGGGGCGGCGCGAGGAGGTTGCGGTGCTGGGCGGTGCGACGAGCGGGCCGAGGGCGGCGACCACCGCGTCGATATCGGGGCGCGCGCGCTTGGTGTGGCGGTCGAGCGCGTCGCGCATGGCGGCGAGATGGGCGGGCGAGGTGCCGCAGCAGCCGCCGATAATGCTGGCGCCGGCATCACGCGCGAGGCGGGCGTATTCGGCCATCAGTTCGGGCGTGCCGGTATAAACCACGCTGTCGCCCTTCACGCGCGGCACGCCGCAATTGGCCTTGGCGATCACCACAGCATCCGGCACCGCCTCGGTGATGCCCAGCACGGAGCACACCAAATCCGACGCGCCGACACCGCAATTGCAGCCGACGCCGTGGGGCGCGGGGGCGAAGCCGAGGGTGGAAGTGGCCATGTTGGCGGGGGAGAGGCCCATCATGGTCATCCCCGCGGTGTCGAAGCTCGCGGTGATGGTGTATTCCATGCCGCAGCGCGTGGCGGCATCGGCGGCGGCGCGCATTTCCTCGAGCGCCGACATGGTCTCGATCCAGATCACATCGGCGCCGCCGGCCTTGAGCCCCTCGATCTGCTCGACGAAAACCTCCACCGCCGCCGCTTCGGTGAGTTCACCCAAGGGCGCGAAGAGATCGCCGGTGGGGCCGACCGAACCGCCGACCAGCACCTTGCGGCCGGATGTGTCGGCGACCTCGCGGGCGAGGGAAGCGGCGCGCTTGTTGAGGTCATGCACGCGGCTTTGCGCGTTGTGCAGCATCAGGCGCCGCGAGGTGCCGCCGAAGGAGTTGGTGAGGATGATGTCGGCGCCGGCATCGGTGAAATTGCGGTAGAGGCGGGTGATTTCCTCGGGACGGTCGGCGTTCCACAGCTCCGGCGCCTCGCCCGAGGTGAGCCCACGGTCGAACAAATTGGTGCCGGTGGCGCCATCGGCCAGCAGCCATCCGCGCTCCTTCAGCCGTTCCTCGATGATCGCCACGCAAGCCCCCTGCCAATTCCATTCGCGCGCCCGTATTGTCCGCACCCCGGGTGGAGCCAGATACAGGTTCGCTCCCACATTTAGAGAGGTTTTCGTCGGATCGCCATGGCACAGCGCATCATTCTCTTCTGGCGAGACATTCCGACCCAGGTGATCATCCGCCAGGGACGCACAACCGAGAAGCGCGAACTGTCCGAGCGCTTCGCTTTGGCGGTGGACGCGGCGGCGATGCAGGCCGGCATGCACGGGTCAGACGCTTATCTGGAGCAGTGGCGGCGCGCGGCGCCCGAGCCCTGCGGCGATGACATGGCGGCGGAGGCCGATGCGGCGGCGGCGGCGCTGGAGGCGAGTTTCGACCAGGCGACGCTGGCCGCCTACGTGAAGAACGGCGGCGCGGCGCCCTGATGGACAACGTGATGCAGGAGGAAGCCGAGCGGCTGGTGGTGTTCATGCCCTCCGGCCGGCGCGGGCGGTTCAAGGTCGGCACGCCCTTGCTCGATGCGGCGCGCACGCTCGGGGTCTACGTCGAGAGCGTGTGCGGTGGGCGCGGCCTGTGCGGGCGCTGCCAGATCGAGGTCGCCGAGGGGCATTTCGACAAGCTCGGCCTCACCAGCCGCGCCAGCCACCTCACGCCGCCCGGGGAGACCGAGGGGCGCTACCGCATTAAGCCGGGCCGCCGCCTCTCCTGCGCCGCCCGCGTGATGGGTGACCTGGTGGTGGACGTGCCGGCGGAATTCGCCGTCAACCGGCAAGTCGTCCGCAAGCGCGCCGAGACCCGCCGCATCGCGCTCGATGCCGCGACACGGCTGGTGACGGTATCGCTGCCGATGGCCGAGATGGAGCACCCGATCGGCGATGCCGACCGGCTGATCGAGGCGATCGAGGCCGCCGCCGGTTATCGTGGCCTGCGGATGGACACGCCGATGCTGATGCTGGTGCAGGACGCCATCGCCTCAGGCACCGTCACCGCCGCCGTGCACGAGGATGCCGACCGGCCGGTGGTGATCGCACTGTGGCCCGGCACGCATACCGGCCTGTTCGGGGTCGCCTTCGATATCGGCTCCACCACCATCGCCGGCCATTTGGTCGATCTCACCACCGGGCGCGCGGTGGCCTCGGCCGGGACGTCCAACCCGCAGATCCGCTTCGGCGAGGATCTGATGAGCCGCGTCTCCTATCTCATGATGAACCCCGATGACCGCTTCGCGCTGACCGACGCGGTACGTGGCGCCATCGCCACCCTGGTGTCGCGGTTGGCGGGGCAGGTCGGGATTCGCGAGACCGATATTCTGGAGGCGGTGTTCGTCGGCAACCCCGTGATGCACCATCTTTTCCTGGGCATCGACCCGCGCGCCTTGGGCCAGGCGCCCTTCGCGCTGGCGGTTTCGGGCGCGCTCCGTATGCCCGCCCGCGAGCTAGGCCTCACGCTCCATCCCGGCGCCCGCGTCTATCTGCCGCCCTGCATCGCCGGCCATGTCGGCGCCGATGCCGCCGCCGTGGCGCTGGCTGACGGGCCGCAGCACCATGACGAGGTGACGCTGGTGATCGATGTCGGCACCAACGCCGAGATCCTGCTCGGCAACCGGGAGCGCGTGCTGGCCGCCAGTTCTCCCACCGGCCCGGCCTTCGAAGGCGCGCAGATTTCCGCCGGCCAGCGCGCCGCCCCCGGCGCCATCGAACGGGTGCGGATTGACCCGGTGACTTTCGAGCCGCGCATCAAGGTACTCGGCGCCGACCCATGGTCGGACGAGGAGGGGTTCGCCGAAGCCGTGGCCGATATCGGCATCACCGGCGTTTGCGGCTCCGGCATCATCGAGGCGGTGGCGGAGTTGTTCCTGGCAGGGGTGGTGGCGGCGGATGGCACCATCAACCCCGTCGCCTCCGACCGCATCCGCGCCACCGGCCGCACCTTCGACTACGTGCTGTGGCGCGGCGAGATCGAGATCGCGGTGACGCAGACCGATATCCGCGCCATCCAGCTCGCCAAGGGCGCGCTCTACGCCGGGGCGCGGCTGCTGATGGATCATCTCGGGGTGGATCACGTCGATCGCATCAAGCTGGCCGGCGCCTTCGGCAGCTATATCGAGCCGAAATATGCGATGGTGCTGGGCATGATTCCGGACTGCAAGCTGGAGAACGTCGCCGCCATCGGCAATGCCGCCGGAACGGGCGCGCGCATGGCGCTGCTCAACCGAGGCCATCGCGCCGAGGTGGAGGCGCTGGTGCGGCGGGTGGAAAAGATCGAGACGGCGCTGGAGCCGCGCTTTCAGGAGCATTTCGTGAACGCCATGGCGATGCCAAACGCGCTTGAGCCCTTCCCCCACCTCGCCGCCGCGGTGGCGCTGCCGGTGGCCACCGCACCCGCCGGGCGGCGCGCGGGGCGGAGGCGCGGATGAGCGAGTCCGACAGACGCCGCCGCGGCGG
>CAIYPH010000479.1 GCA_903928045.1 uncultured Rhodospirillales bacterium | reverse complement strand
GTGATCGTACCCGCGAGCATCGACATGCCGGTATGGGTTGCGTCGATGATTCCGGAGTTCTGGATGGACCCATTCGCCACCCCAATGCCGTCAAACCCCGAGACTCTCCCGGCATTGACGACCAACCCGCGATCCACACCAAATCCCGCCCGGACGCCTGCCACGATAGACCCCAGGTTGATCACCGTGCCGGTGCCCGCGATAGCGATCGCATGCTGGGAGCTGATTAGAGCGCCGGCCGCATTCAGCACCGTGCCGCCGGCCGAAAGCTCTACGGCAAGCGGGACACCCCCCCCTGATGTTCCCGCCTGAATGATACTGCCCTGGTTGACGACCATGGCAAAACCGCTCGCAATTATTCCTAGGTCAGAAAAATTGATTAAAGATCCGGTTCCGACATTGGTCACCGTGCCACCCGCCCCGAGGCCGATCGCCGCGCTCCCTCCGCCGCCAGTCGTATGGATTGAGCGAACTTGCTTGATCGTTCCGTCGTTCTCGACGCTCGCCGGCACACCCGACGCCAAGATGCCATAGGCTCCGCCCGACAGGAACGAAGCCAGCCCCTCCTGCACAACCGAACCGCCATTGCCGAGGGTAACGCCGATCGCGCCCGCCCGCAGCGTCCCTTGATTGAGAAGCGTGCCACCATTGTCCAGACTGGCGCCAATATCGAACCCCTCAATCTGGCCAACAGCAAGATTGTCTAGCGTCCCCCCCTGCTCCAGCCGCACCGCCGTGGCGCCTTGAATGCCGCCGCTGTTGATCACCGTGCCGCTCGCCCCGGAAATATCGATGCCGGTGGGCGTGTGTCCCTCAATCAGTGCGTCGCTACCGAGATTCCGAACTATGCCGCCGGCCGTCAGCTTTATTCCGTTCAAATTCCCTATGATCACCCCGGTATTCGCCACCGTTGCCCGCGCGCCAGCGGCCGTCACACCGTTCATACCGCTAAGAAATGCGGCGGCACCGGTATTCACCAGTGTGCCCCCCTGGCTGAACGCGACACCCGCGCCACCCAGCCCGAGAATGCTACCCTGGTTCCTGACTATGCCAGAACCCAGCGCGACCCCGCCGCCGAAACCAGAGATGGCCGAGGCCGTTCCGTCGTTGATGATCGTGCCGGCGCCCGAAAGAGAGATCCCGATCCCATAGCTGGCCGGGGCACTCACCGTGCCCTGATTGTCGATCGTCCAGACCTGGCTGACATCCCCGCCAATACCATAGGCGCCACCCACAACGGTGCCAAAGGCGCCAAGCGCGCCGGAGGTGATGAACAACTTCTTCTGCACCAGCGTCGACAAAAACACCGCATTGGTGACTGTGCCGACCGGCCCGTTGCCGCCGGTGATGGTCTGAACCATGGTGCGCTCCCTTCCTTACGATCTGCGTACCGTCACGCGCAATCGACGCGCCCGTCCGCCTGGCTTTATTGCAACATTACGTATCATTTGGAAGCTGGCAAGCGCAACAATGATGCGGAACCATCGCCGGCAAGAGTTGACGCGCCCTCGCCCTAAACCGACAGTGACGAACGGATCTCGCCACGCGACAAAGAAACGCGGCCCCAACATGGCCGCTGCAACCAAGATGGGAGGCACCATGAAAATCCGCTCCGTTGAAACCCTGCGCGCCAATGCCGGCTGGCGATTATTCTCCTTCCTGAAAATCACCACCGCCTGCGGCATCATCGGCTGGTCCGAATACAACGAAAGCTTCGGCAGCGCCGGCCTCTCCACCGTCGTCGAAACCCTCGCCCAATCCCTCATCGGGCAGGATCCGCGGCCCGTCGAGCGCCTGATCTCCACCCTCCATGTCGCCACCCGCCAATCCCGCGGCGGCATCAACCACCAGGCGATCGCCGCCATCGAGAACGCCCTGCTCGACATCAAGGCGAAGGACCTCGGCATCCCCGTCTACGCCCTGTTCGGCGGCCCCGTCCGCGACCGCATTCCCGTCTACTGGTCCCACACCGGCACCTACCGGGTGCGCAACGCAGACCTCATGGGCGTGAAGCCCCTCGTCACCTATGACGATCTCGCCCGCCACTGCGAGGACATCCGCAACCTCGGCTACCGCGCGCTCAAAACCAACATCATGCCCGCCCGCGACGGCAAGCTTGTCCCCTTCTCCCCCGGCTTCGGCCGCACCCCCGGCTGGCCGGAGCTCAACTGGGACAACGCCATCGTCGACGCCGCAGCGGCCACCGTCGCCGCCTGTCGCGCGGGCGCCGGCCCCGACATGGGCGTCATGCTCGACGTCAATTTCCACTTCAAGACCGAGGGCTTCCGCCAGATCGCCCGCGCCATGGCGCCCTACAACCTCACCTGGCTCGAAATCGACATGCATGACCCGGCCTCCATGGCCGATATCCGCGCCATCTCCCCCTGCCCCATCGCCAGCTACGAAACCCTCTGCCACCGCCGCGAATTCAAACCCTACCTCGACGCCCACGGCGCCGACGTCGCCATCATCGACGTCGTCTGGAACGGCCTCGCCGAAAGCATCAAAACCGCGGCGATGGCGGAGGTCTACGAGATCAACTGCGCGCCCCACAACTTCTACGGCCATGTCTGCACCATGATCTCCGCCCATTTCTGCGCCGCCATCCCCAATTTCCGCATCATGGAGATCGATATCGACAGCGTCGCCTGGCGCGATGAGTTTTTCACGGATGTGCCGCGCATCGAAAACGGCGAACTGGTCTTGCCGACCGCGCCGGGCTGGGGCATCGACGTCAATGAGGCGGCCGTTCGCGCCCGCCCGCCGCAATAGGGTTCCACCAAGGAGACACCAGGAATGGCCAAGTTCAAGATCGTCACCCCGGAGGGCGCGAGTTTCACCGTCGCCGGCGGCGGCTATGACTATGAGATGGAAGCGCTCGCCGGCATGGATGCCGAGATCGTCGAGTGCCCCGCCACCGAAGAGGGCTTCATCGCCGGCACCCAGGATGCCGACGCGATCTACGCCAAGGGCATGTCCTTCACCCCCAAGATGATCGCCGCCCTGCCGGAGCGCTGCCGCGGCATCGTGCTCGGCACCGTCGGCGTGGACTACGTCAACGTCGCCGCCGCCACCGCCCGCAACATGCCGGTCACCAACTGCCCCGATACCTTCATCGAGGAAGTCGC
>CAIYPH010000478.1 GCA_903928045.1 uncultured Rhodospirillales bacterium | reverse complement strand
GGCTATGACGGCAAGGGACAGGCGTTGCTGCGCGCGCCAGCCGATTACAGCGCCATCGCAGACCTCGCGCCCAAACCTCTGATTTTAGAAGGTTTCGTTGACTTCGCCTGCGAAATCAGCGTCATCGTCGCACGCAATCCGCAGGGCGCGATGACCAGTTTCGACCCGGTCGAGAACCGCCACCGCCACCATATCCTCGACCTCACCCTCGCCCCGGCCCAGATCGCCCCGGAAACCGCCGTCACAGCGACCGCCATCGCCCGCAGGATTGCCGAAGGGCTCGATTTGATCGGGCTGCTGGCCGTCGAGATGTTCGTCACCGCGGACAATCAGGTGGTCGTCAACGAGATCGCCCCGCGCCCCCACAACTCCGGCCACTGGACGATCGACGCCTGCCCCGCCAGCCAGTTCGAGATGCATATCCGCGCCGTCGCCGGCCTGCCGCTGCCCGAGGCGCGGCGCCATTCAGATGCGGTGATGAAGAATCTGGTGGGGCCAGACGAGATCGACCTTTGGCCAGCAATCCTGCAAACCGAGGGGCTTATCCCGCATCACTACGGCAAGACGGAAGCACGGCCCGGTCGCAAAATGGGGCATGTGACGCGGTTGTTCCCGCGCGCTTCGCTACCAGGTCCGTTCGGAATCGCCGCAGCGCTGGGGCCGCTGGCCGCCGACTGATCAGGCGCTCTGCGCGATCGCGTGGGGGCCGTGGCTGAGGAGCATCGGCTGCGCGCTGTTCATCGCGGTCATGCCGGTGAGCGCCGCGGCCAGGGCGATGGCCAGAATCACAAGCATCGGGTAGGTCGTGCGCACCATGTCCGGCATCCTTCTCAACGTCGGAAGCACATCACGCCCGGCGACGTTAAGGTTTCGTAAACCCTGCCGGTCAGTTGAAATCCGGCGGCAGGACGGCGCGGGAGTGCTCGAACATCCGCCGGATCTGGGCCGGAAGCACGCGGTCCAGCGACAGGTCCGCGGGGATCGCGTCCTCGGCAAAGAAGGCGATCTCGCTGGTTTCGGAGGACGGCGTCGCGCTGCCGCCGGTGATGCTGCACAGGAAGAACAGCTTGCAGGCGTCAAACACCTGCGCCGGATGCCCTGTACGGTGGCGGTCGAGCGCCGCGACGAGGCGATCGGCGCGAACGTGAAATCCTGATTCCTCAAATACTTCCTTGACGACGTTCTCAGCCGGCGACAAGCCGACATCGCACCAGCCGCCGGGCAGCGTCCAGCGTCCCTGGTCGGCGGTCTCACGGACCAGCAGGATCTTGCCCTCCCGGAACACGGCGCCGCGCACGTCGAGCTTGGGGGTCGCGTAGCCGCTCTGGCCGGCGAACAGGCCGGCGACCTTCACCGGGTCACCATCGCCGATCGCCGCCATCATGCCAGCCGCCAGCGCCGCCAGGGCCTCGTAGCGCTCACGGTCGTAGCCCGGGGGCGCAAAGGCGAGGCCGGTCTGGGCGATCGCCTGGCAGGCCCGGATCGCCGCCGTCCAGTCGAATCCGCTCATTCCGGCAGATCGTTGAGGCCGATGGCCCGCAGCCGTGCCCCTTCCTCGTCCCAGCCCGCGCGTTCCTTGACGTTGAGGAACAGATGCACCTGGCGCTCCAAAAGCTGCGCGAGATGCTTGCGCGCCGCCGCCCCGATGTCGCGGATGCGCTTGCCACCCTCGCCGATCATGATCGCCTTGTGACCGGAACGGGCGACGTAGATGGTCGCGTCGATCCGCACCGAGCCGTCCTTGCGCTCGGTGAAGCTCTCGGTCTCCACGGTCGCCCCATAGGGCACCTCCTCCTGCGTGCGCAGGAAGATCTGCTCGCGCACGATCTCGGCCGCCAGCAGCCGGTCCGGCATGTCGGTGAGGTCGTCATCGGGGTAGAGATGCGGCCCCTCCGGCACGGCGCCGGCGATGGCCACCAGCAGGTCCTGCACGCCATCGCCATTGGCGGCGCTGACCATGTAGGTCTCGGCGAAGCTGGTGATGGCGTTGCATTCGGCGATCATCGGCAGCAGCGCGGCCGGGGCCACCAGATCGGTCTTGTTGAACACCAGCCAAGCCCGCCGGCCCGCCGCGCCGATGCGTTCGGCGATCTCGCGGACATGGGCGGTGACGCCGGTTTTCGCGTCGATCAGCAGCAGCGTGAGATCGGCATCCTGCGCCCCGGTCCAGGCGGCCGCGACCATGGCACGGTCGAGCCGGCGCTTCGGCTTGAAAATGCCGGGGGTATCGACCAGCAGGATCTGCGCCTCGCCCTGCATGAGGATGCCGAGCACCCGGGCTCGGGTGGTCTGCGCCTTCGGTGAGACGATTGAGAGCTTGGCGCCCACCATGCGGTTGAGCAGGGTGGATTTGCCGGCATTCGGCGCGCCGACGATGGCGACGAAGCCGCAGCGTGTGGGTGATGTCATGTGGTGAGCTGCCCCAGCAGATCTGTGGCGGCCGCGGTTTCCGCGGCGCGCTTGTTGCCGGCGGTGCCGGTGCCGGTTCGGCCATTGACGGTGACGGAGATGACGAAGACCGGCGCATGCGGCGGCCCCTCGCGGGAGACGGTTCGGTATTCCGGCAGCGGATGCCCCCTGCCCTGCGCCCATTCCTGCAACGCGGTCTTGGCGTCCTTGGGCGGCGCGACCTCGCTGTCCATCGCCGCCTCCCAGGCCTTGCGCACGAATTCGCGGGCGGGGATGAGCCCGCCATCGAGATAGATCGCGCCGATCAGCGCTTCCACCGCATCGGCCAGCACGGTCGCCCGGCGGCGGACGCCGGCGCGGGATTCGCCGGGCGCCACGGTCAGCACCGCGGGCAGGCCGACCCCCTCGGCGATGCCGGCGAGGATGGGCTGGGAGACCAGCAAGGCGAGCCGCAAACCGAGCGCGCCCTCCTGCTCATTGGGGAACCGCTCGGCCAGCCATTCGGCGATCAGCAGCCCCAGCACGCGGTCGCCGACGAATTCCAGCCGCTCATTGGAGCCCATGCCCTTGGTCCGCCCGGCGCGCAGGCTGGGGGCGGCGGAGCGATGGGTGAGCGCCTCGCGCAGCAGATCCGGCCGGGCGAAGCGGTGGCCGAGGATGGCCTCGGCCGCATCGGTGGCGGGCATGGCGGCGATCAGTTGATGCCCTTGAACAGGCGCGACCAGCGGATTTCGAACGGCCATTCCCAGATCTCCCACCACTGCGCGGTGGCGTTGACGGAGAAGAAGATGAATTCGGCGCGGCCCACCAGGTTTTCGACCGGGATGAAACCGACCGCATTCAGCACCCGGCTGTCCAGGCTGTTGTCGCGGTTGTCACCCATGGCGAAGACATGGCCTTCGGGGATGCGGAATTCCTGGGTGTTGTCGAGCGGCTCGTTGTCGCTGGCCTTGAGGATCTCGTGCACCTTGGGCGCACGTCCCTCTCGCGAGGGCGGGAGGGTCTCGTCATAGCGGCGCAGCAAGGTGCGCGGCCCGTCGCCCTCGGCGAGATACTGTCCGGCGTCACGGCGGGGCACGATGGTGCCATTCACGTAGAGCTGGCCGCCCTTCATCTGGATGCGATCGCCGGGCAGGCCGATGATGCGCTTGATGTAGTCGGTGGAATTGTCGCGCGGCAGCTTGAACACCGCGACATCACCGCGATTGGGCAGCGAGCCGAAAATACGGCCGCCGAACAGCGGCGGCGAGAGCGGCAGTGAGAAGCGGGAATAGCCGTAGCTGTATTTGGAGACGAACAAATAGTCGCCGATCAGCAGCGTCGGGATCATGGACCCCGAGGGGATGTTGAACGGCTCGAAGGCGACGGTGCGGATGCCGATGGCGATGAGCCCGGCATAGACGATCGTCTTGATGTTCTCGACGAGGCTGCTTTGGTCGCGGCGGGACATGAAAAAATGGGTCCGATCGGGAGGATGCGGGGTTGAAGACCTTCCCCACGGTGGTGTCAAGGAAGAGGCGAGGCGATAGGGGAACAGCTAGGAAGCGCTTCTTTTTTGAAAAAAAGAACCGCTTCCTCCCCTTCACCCCGCCGGCACCGCCGAGACAATCACATGGGCATAGGCATAGGGATATTCATCGGTCATCGTCAGATCGATCCGCGCCGTCATACCCGGCGGAACCAGGCTGGCGAGGCGGGTGGCGGCGCCGCCGGTCAGCGCCATGGTCGGCTGGCCGCCGCGCATGTTGACCACGCCGAGATCGGACATGAACACGCCGCGGTTGAAGCCGGTGCCGAGCGCCTTGGCGCAGGCCTCCTTGGCGGCGAAGCGCTTGGCATAGGTGCCGGAGCGGTTCTGGCCGTTGCGGCGGTCGGCCTTGGCGATCTCTATTGGGGTGAAAACGCGCTCGATGAAGCGGCGGTCGAAGCGCTCCAGCGTGCGCTCGATGCGGCGGATGTCGCAGATGTCCGAGCCGATGCCGAGGATCATCCGCTCAGCCCTTCGCCCGCTCGACCTGATGCACGCCCGGGGCGGCGCGCAGGGAGGCGATGACGTTGATGAGCTGCCGGAGGTCTCGCACTTCGACGTCGATGACCATTTCGAAGAAATCCGCCTGACGGTTGACGATGCGTAGATTGATCACGTCGCCATCCTGCTTGGCGATGGCGTTGGTGACGTTGGCGATGGCGCGGCTGTCATTATCGGCGATCACGCTGATACGCCCGGTATGGCCCTCACCCTTGCCCTTGCCCTCCGGCAAAGCGGAAATGTCCCAATCCACGTCGATGAAGCGCTCAGGGGTCGCGGAGAAACTGTCGAGCGTCGGGCATTCGCGGGTGTGGATGGTGACGCCCTTGCCGGTGGCGACGATGCCGGTGATGCGGTCGCCGGGGATCGGGTGGCAGCATCCGGCGTAGTGGATCGCCATGCCCGGCACCAGCCCGGTGATCGGCATGCCCGAGGGGGCGCTGCTGCGCGGGCGGGTGGGCAGCGGCATCATCATGCGCGGCGTGCAGGCGGCCTGGCGCAATTCGGGATAGGCGGCCAGCACCACATCCTTGGCGGCGAGATTGCCATTGCCGACGGCGACGTAGAGATCGTCGAGGCTCGCCTGCTTCAGGCTCTTGAGCTGCGGCTCCAGCACCTTTTCCGAGCCATCCACGCCATCCTGGCGGAAGGCCTTGGCCAGCGCGGCGCGGCCCTGGTCGCGATACTGCTCGCGCTGCTGCGCCTGCACGAAGCGGCGGATGCGGGCGCGCGCCTTGCCGGTGACGACGAAGCGCTCCCATTGCGGGCTCGGCGTGCCGCCGCGCGCCGTCATGATCTCCACCTGGTCGCCGTTCTGCAACTCGTGGCGCAGCGGCATCAGGCGGCCATTCACCTTGGCGCCGACGCAGGTATCGCCGACCTGGGAGTGCACGGCGTAGGCGAAATCCACCGGGGTGGCGCCGCGCGGCAGCGGGATCAGCGTGCCCTTGGGGGTGAAGCAGAAGACCTGGTCCTGGTAGAGGGCGAGCTTGGTGTTGTCGAGGAAGTCCTCCAGCGTGGAGTTGTCGAGGATTTCCTTGAGGTCCTGCACCCAGGAGAACTGCGCCGTCTCGTTGGCCGCCGTGTCGCCCTGCTTGTAGAGCCAATGCGCGGCGACGCCGTTTTCGGCGACGTCATGCATGTCGCTCGTGCGGATCTGCACCTCGATCTTCTGGTTGCGCGGCTCGCGCAGCGTCACCCCGGTGTGCAGGCTCTGGTAGCCGTTGGTCTTGGGGGTGGAGATGTAGTCCTTGAAGCGCCCGGCGATCACCGGATAGGTGGCGTGCACGGCGCCCAGTGCGGCGTAGCAGGCTTCGCGGGTGGGAACCACGATGCGGAAGGCCATGATGTCGGAGAGCTGCTCGAACTGCACGTTGCGGCGCTGCATCTTCTCCCAGATGGAGTAGGGCGATTTCTCGCGGCCGGTGACCTCGACCGCCTCAACCCCGTGCTCATGGCAGATGCGGGCAAGCTCCAGCCGGACTTCCTCAATGACGTCCGCGCCCTGGCCGCGCAGGAAGTTGAGGCGGGCCTTGATGGATTCCGAGGCCTCGGGGTCGATCTGCGCGAAGGAGAGCGTTTGCAGCTCGTTCTTGATCGACTCCATGCCGATGCGCTCGGCGAGCGGCGCGTAGATCTCCATCGTCTCGCGGGCGATGCGCTCGCGGCGATGCGCCTCCTTGACGAAGTGCAGCGTGCGCATGTTGTGCATGCGATCGGCGAGTTTGACGAGCAGGACACGGATGTCCTTGCTCATCGCCAGCACCAGCTTGCCGAAATTCTCGGCCTGCTTGTTGCGATCGGACTGGAGTTCGAGGCGGGTCAGCTTGGTGACGCCATCGACCAGGCCGGCCACCTCGCGGCCGAACAGCCGCTCGATCTCGGGCCGCTTGAGGGCGGTGTCCTCGATCACGTCATGCAGCAAAGCGGTGACGAGGGTCGCGTCGTCCAGCCGGTAGCGCGCGAGGATTTCGGCGACCGCGAGCGGATGGGTGATGTAGGGGTCGCCCGCGTCGCGCTTCTGGCCATCATGGGCGGCGGCGGTGTCGTAGGCGCGCTGGAGGAGTGCGCTGTCGCTGTCGGGATTGTAGCGGCGGACGGTCTCTATCAGCGCACGCACCGGAGAGGTGGTCAGCGGCGCCGTAGTCGTGTCATCGGGTCCGCGCAACGGCGCGGCGCGCCAGGTCTCCGGGGCGCCGCGCGTCATCGCGCCGGGCTAGCGGCGGCGGCCGCCGAGTTCCGCCTCGATGGCGGCTTCCAGATCGTCGGGGCCCAGTTCTTCGGTGGCCTCGGGAAGGCTGGCGGCCTCCTCCTCGGCGGAAATGTCCTGCAAGCCGAAGATGTTCTGGTCGGTCGGGATGAGGTCGAGCACCTCCTCGTCGGCCGGCTCGGGCTCGGGCGAGCGGGAGAGCGATTTGATGAGGTCGTGCTCGAGCTTGGCGAGCGGAACCGTCTCGTCGGCGATTTCGCGCAGGGCTACGACGGGGTTCTTGTCGTTGTCGCGATCGACCGTCAGCTCCTCGCCGCGAGAGAGGTTGCGCGCGCGCTGGGCGGCGAGCAGCACCAGCTCGAACCGGTTGGGGATTTTCTCGACGCAGTCTTCGACGGTTACGCGTGCCATTCGCCTGCTCTCCGCACACCAATATTGAACCGCCCAGATAAGCCGCTGGCGCGGCGAAAGCAAGGCGTTTGCTGCGCCACAGCAATCGCCAGGCGCTATAGCAGCCCAACGCCCTGCGGCGGCAGCGCGGCCAGCAGTGCCTCGACCGCGCGCCCAAGCCGCGGATGCACCCAGCCCGGCGCGACATCGGCCACCGGGCGCAGCACGAAGGCGCGCTCATGGGCGCGGGGATGCGGCAGGATAGGGTCCGGGCTGTCCCGCAACAGTCCGTCGATGGTGATGAGGTCGAGATCGAGGGTGCGGGCGGCGTTGGGCTCACCGCGCACCCGGCCGGCTCGCGCCTCGATCGCATGCAGCCGGGCCAGCAGAGCGGCGGGGTCAGCGGCCTCGCCTTCGAGCCGGGCGACACCGTTGACGTAATCCGGCTGACCGGAGGGGGGCATGGGCGCGCTGGCGTACCAGCGCGAAATCGCTGTCACCCGCAGCCCGGGCAGGCTGCGCAGCGCCTCGGCGGCGGCGCGGCAGGTGGCCAGCGGATGGGCGCCGGCATGGTCCG
>CAIYPH010000477.1 GCA_903928045.1 uncultured Rhodospirillales bacterium | reverse complement strand
TCGCGCTCGCCCTCTATGATGAGGGCAGGGTTGTCGCCCGCACGCTGGATTTGCTCGGCCTCTAGCACTATCCCCCGGCCATCCGAGCAGGGGACCACCATGACCGACATCGTCGCCATCCGCCGCGCCTTGATCTCCGTCTCCGACAAGTCGGGCCTGCTCGATTTCGCCCGCGTCCTGGCGGCCGCCGGCGTCGAGATCCTCTCCACCGGCGGCTCCGCCAAGGCCCTGCGCGACGCCAGCATCCCTGTCGTCGAGGTCTCCGACCATACCGGCTTCCCCGAAATCCTCGACGGGCGGGTGAAAACCCTGGTCCCGCAAATCCACGGCGGCATCCTCGCCCGCCGCGACCTGCCCGAGCACCTCGCCCAGATGGCGGCGCACGGCATCGCCCCGATCGACCTCGTGGTCTCCAACCTCTACCCCTTCGAGGCCACGCTCGCCCGTGGCGGCGATTTCGCCGACTGCATCGAGAACATCGACATCGGCGGCCCCGCCCTCACCCGCGCCGCCGCCAAGAACCACGATTTCGTCGCCATCGTCACCGAGCCCAGCCAATACGCGGCGGTAATGGCCGAACTCGCCGCCCTCGGCGGCACCAGCCTCGCGCTCCGCCGCCGCCTCGCCGCCGCCGCCTATGCCCGCACCGCCGCCTATGACGCCGCGATCGCCACCTGGTTCGCCGGCCAGAACGGCGAGACCTACCCCGAGCGCCTCACCATCTCCGGCACCCTCCGCCAGACCCTGCGCTACGGCGAAAACCCCCACCAGACCGCCGCCTTCTACACGTCAGGCGCCCGCTACGGCATCGCCACCGCCCGCCAGGTCCAGGGCAAGGAGCTGTCCTACAACAACCTCAACGACACCGACGCCGCCTTCGAGGCGCTCGCCGAATTCACCGACCCCACCATCGTCATCGTCAAGCACGCCAACCCCTGCGGCGTCGCCACCGCCGCAAGCCTGAGCGACGCCTGGGAGGCGGCGCTGCGCTGCGACCCCGAAAGCGCTTTCGGCGGCATCGTCGCCCTCAACCGCACGCTGGATGCCGCGACCGCCGAGCAAATCTCCGCCATCTTCACCGAGGTCATCATCGCGCCCGACGCCGATGAGGCCGCACTCGCCATCCTCGCCCGCAAGAAGAACCTCCGCGTCCTCCTCACCGGCGGCCTGCCGAACCCCGCCGCCCCCGGCACCACCGTCAAATCCGTCGCCGGCGGCCTCCTGGTGCAAAGCCGCGACAACGGCCGCATCACCCTCGCCGATCTCAAGACCGTCACCAGGCGCGCCCCCACCGCCGGGGAATTGGACGACCTGCTGTTCGCCTTCCGCGTCTGCAAGCACGTCAAATCCAACGCCATCATCTACGCCAAGCACGGCGCCACCACTGGCATCGGCGCCGGCCAGATGAGCCGCGTCAACTCCGCCCGCATCGCCGTCATCAAGGCCGAGATGGCGGGCCTCGAAGTGGCTGGCTCAGTCGTGGCGTCCGACGCGTTTTTCCCGTTCGCGGATGGCTTGGAAGCGGCCGTGGCCAATGGCGCGACCGCCTTCATTCAGCCCGGCGGCAGCGTGCGCGACGCCGAAGTGATCGCAGCGGCGGACCGGCTCGGCGTGGCAATGGTGTTCACCGGCGTCCGTCACTTCCGCCACTAGAAAACAACCCCAATCCTGCAAGCCTGTTCTTGCTTCTCTGCGCTTATCTCTGCGCTCTCTGCGTCTCCGCGTTGAGCTTGCCGTCCTCGTGGGTTCGGACTCTACGGGGGAGTGCTCCCCAGCGCAGGTCCCT